>NZ_FNOY01000062.1 GCF_900107165.1 Nitrosomonas halophila | reverse complement strand
TTCGAACCTTTCATGGCGCAGAAATCGCATTATATCATGCACTTGGCGCGCTACCTGAACCGGATGTCGCCCACAGATTCTGCTGACGAGCCGAACAAATTTACCATGCGCATCATATTGAGGCGTTTGATATAAAACAGGTATTTCCAAACAGCTTCTATGATCTGTACAAGATCCCAATCAAGGGACGGAGTGCAATCCAGCCCAGCATCATAATCAGTTTGATGCTGGGCTGGATTGCCGGGGTGCAGGTTCATCATTCATAAAACTGAAAATCGTGGAGCCAGAGCTCCCCCGGCCACCGTAATTTAACGCCAGCCGGACGGTGCGCAAGCGCGCCCTACATTCGTGGCAACAATGAATCTCAGGAACCCGGCTGTTTGACTTTACGCAAATAGGGCTTGATCGTTTCCCAGCCTTGCGGAAACATCTGCTTGGCTTCATCATCCGAAACCGAGGGGACAATAATCACATCCTCTCCCCGCTTCCAGTTGACGGGTGTTGCGACCTTGTGCTGCGCGGTCAGCTGCATGGAGTCCAGCACCCGCAGTATTTCATCGAAATTGCGCCCGGTCGTCATGGGATAGGTCAGCATCAGTTTGATGCGTTTATCGGGGCCAATGATGAATACCGAACGCACCGTGGCATTGGTTACGGCTGTGCGGCCTTCGGCGGAACCCTCTTCATCCGCCGGCAGCATATTATAAAGTTTTGCAACCGTCAGATCCGTATCCGCGATCAGCGGATAGTTGACCGCATGCCCCTGTGTTTCCTCGATATCCTTGAGCCAGCCGCTGTGGCTATCCAATGGGTCTACACTCAGCCCAATGATCTTGCAGTTGCGCTTGGCGAATTCGGATGCCAGTCCAGCCATATAACCCAGCTCAGTGGTGCAGACTGGCGTGTAGTCCTTGGGGTGTGAAAACAATATTGCCCATTGATCACCGATCCATTCATGAAAACGGATGGTACCCATCGTGGTATTGGCGGTAAAGTCCGGCGCGATATCGTTAATTCTTAATGACATGTCGTTTCTCCAAATTGTAGGATTTGTAAACAAGTTTGATCAACCTGGTATTGGCTGTCAATGACGGCAAAGTTAACAATCATCGCATGCAGCGTCAAATAGAAAACGGGGCTTCAAATATAACTTCATCCCCCAGCTTGTGGCTAAGGAGTCGCTCATAAATAACTGTGACATTTGGATCGTATCTGGCGGGCGCACTGCGGCGTTACTCGTCGTCGCCATAGCCTTGCTATGACTCCTCCTCTCGCCTTGCATTGCATCCCGCCAGACACGCCCAATTGTCACACTTATTTCTTCACGGCTCCTAATAACCTGGAAAACTCAGGTATTTGAAATAATACACTGAATTTATGGCAGTTCCGGCTCCACTTCTGTTCTCTGTTGCAACCGGAACTGCGATCAGGCCAGCAACCCGAGCGATCGATAGGTATTCCGGCCTGCGATACCATCTACTTCCAATCCATTTTCTGCCTGCCACGCTTTCACGGCGGCCTCGGTAGCTGGGCCGAATTTTCCATCCACCTGGATGCCCAGCGCGCGCTGGAGGCGTTTCACCCATTCGCCGCGTGAGCCCCGTTGAATGATTTTATAATCAACAGAGGGTGTTTGTGCCACCAACTCGCCACCCGAAGCCATGACCAATGCGGTGCTGCGCACACCCTCCACCCTGCGCGCCCAGCCTTTGCCAAACACATCCCAGGTCGAGAGGCCATGCAAAAAAGCGAGCCGATGATCACACATCTCCTCAAATTGACTGCCGCGTCAAAGACCGCATAATCAACACCATTGGGCAGTTCATCACAGCGGCATTTTTCCCAATAGCCCGTGCGATAAACATGTTGCAGCTCGGCATCGCTGATTGCACGCAGCGCTGCTTTGTCCTTATCGGCACCAAAATAGCGCTGGTAGACAGCCAGCGTGACCCCTTTCATCGTGGCCCCGCCAGGATCCCTGGGATGATCGGCCCATCCGCCTTCATGCGCCAATACATGTTCCAGTGCATTCAAAAAATTGTCTTGCATGCCCCCGCCCTCCTTGATATGTATTGGTATGTCAGCTGCCGGCTCCGAACACCTTTTCCGATAGCTGCCCGCCGCTGACTCGATTGGAATATTACATCTATCGTCACGCGATGAAATTAATTGACCGTTCGAGACTCGTCTGGCCGTTGGGCTGGATTGCCGCACCACTTCCGCGACTTGCAGAAACCGGTGCACAAGTGCACTCTACGCCTGTGGCAAAAAATGATTGCTTTTTATGGTGTTGAGGAGATAGGCTTAAAATAGGAATTTTCAGCTACACATTTGTCAGCTTGTGCAGTTCTTCCCAATAGCGCTGGTAATCTGGCGAATCTTCACGGGCATAGTTGAGATTCTTGAACAGACTGGTCAGCCGCATAAAATAATCGCGCACTGCCTGTTTGTCGTCCATTTCGTATTCTTTATCGACGATGGCGCAGATCAGGTCAAAACACTTGCGTTGCCGCGCCAGGGGCACCGAAACATCGACCGGATCGAAGGCGTCCTGCTGCAAATAAACCATGTCCAGAAACAAGGCCTTCTGATAGGTGTAATAGTCCTCCAGCGTGATGCCTTCCTCCCCGGTCACTTGCATCATTTGCAGCACTTCGTCTCCCTTGCGCAACAACGCCAGCATATGCTCAACGCGCGCAACCCAGCCGGGCGTGATTTGCTGTTCGTACCAATTGCGCAACTGGTTGAGATAGCGTGACCAGGAAAGCAACGGATCCACCGAAGGATAGAAACGTTTGTAGGCACGGTCGGCGGACAGACCGAGAAAGGCCTTGACCGTAGCCAGTGTGGACTGGGTGACAGGTTCCTCGAAATTCCCACCAGCGGGTGAAACTGTACCGATGATCGTCAGGCTGCCCTCACTGCCGTCGCTGTTGCGGATCACGCCGGCACGCTCGTAAACGCTGCGGATGGCTGAATCCAGATAGGCGGGAAAAGCTTCTTCGCCTGGAATCTCCTCCATCCGGCCGGAAGTCTCGCGCATTGCCTGCGCCCAGCGCGAAGTGGAATCGGCGATCAGCATGACGTGATAACCCATTTGCCGGTAATACTCTCCCAGGGTAATGCCGGTATAAATCGAAGCTTCGCGGGCAGCCACCGGCATCGAGGAAGTGTTGCAGACAATTACCGTGCGGTCCATCAGCGAACCGCCTGTCTTGGGGTCGATCAGCTTGGGAAATTCATGTATGGTCTCGACCACCTCACCAGCACGCTCCCCGCAAGCGACCACGATCACCACATCCACCGCCGAGTAACGGCTGATCAAATTCTGCAAGACTGTTTTACCCGCGCCGAAGGGACCGGGAATGCAGGCTGTGCCACCCAGGGCGATGGGGAAAAAGGTATCGATCAAACGCAGGGTGGTAATCAACGGCTGCTCGGGATAGCAGCGCTGCGACAGGCGATTGCGTAGCAGATATCCGGGAAGCGGGCGGCGCACCGGCCAGCGTTGCAGCATCGTCACGGCCCGCTCCCGGCCCTGCTCGTCGCGAATGCGCGCAACCGGGGTATCCACAGTGAAATTGCCTTGCTGAATCCAGGTCACCTCGACTTCGCCTCGTTGATCGAAAGGAATCATGATGCGATGGGTAAAATTGCCTTCCTGCACTGTTCCCAAAGTCTGCCCGGCACGCAACCTCACCCCGGCATCGACCACCGGCACAAAAGACCATTTCCGGCGGCGGTCCAGGCCATCGACCTCAGCGCCGCGTGGCAGAAAAGTACCATAGCGATCGGCCACTGCCGCCAGCGGATTTTGCAGACCATCATAGACTTGGGCCAGCAAGCCCGGCCCCAGCTCCACCGAAAGCATCTCGCCCGTCAATTCAACCGTATCGCCCACTGCCAGGCCGCGGGTGTCTTCAAATACCTGTACGGTGGCCTGATTGCCTCGCACCTTGAGCAATTCGGCTTCCAGCCGCTCGCCACTGGCGGGACATAAATAGACTACTTCATTCTTCATCAGCGGGGCATGCTCGCCCTGTTCAAGCAAGGCTTCGATGCCAACGATATCCCCTAAAATACTGGTCACCACAACCTTGGACATGTTTGTTAACTAGGCTCCTGCTGATTCGAAAACAAGCTTATGATCGGCGAGCGTATCGTTCACCATCGATTCAAAGCGACTGACCGCAATGCCTTCATGCTGGCGACTGAACCGGTCGAGAATATTCCAGCGCATCATATACAATACCACTGCATCGAAGCCAAAATCATGGCGATCATCCACGCGTTGCAGGCGCCGCCAGGATTCACGCATCAACAGGCGATCGAGCGCCAGACTATCGCCTTGATGCAACAAGCGCGCTGCTTCATTCAGCCAGCCGAACAGATGGCCAAGCCCGAAAGCCGGATCGTGCCAATTGGCGAGAATATGCCCAGTGTATCGGCTGATCGCCCAGGGTTCACCGGGTTGGGGCTTCCTGTCCAGTTCACGGCGGCGCAGCGCGGCGATCAGCGTGCGCAGTTCCAGCCGGTCCAGCATCAACTCGCGTAGAAATAAACTTTTCTCACCTGCCATGAGTTTATTCACTTGGTCAATCATGGTCGCGTCATCGCGCGCCAACGGTAAGTGGCTCCAGTGAATCACGGCATGGATACGCTGCATGCGCTGCGCATCTTCTTCGCTCAGCAATGCCAGCGCCTTGCCGATCTGAATCCGGGTGGGCGGAATAAAACGCTGCTGACTCAACGGCGGCGGCAAGTACGGAAGGCTGCTCAGCAAGAGCGTATAACGGGTGGCATCCCCTGTGATCACCGTACGATTCCTTCCAGCAAAGCGCGGAAACGTGGCTGAAGGTGGGCCAGCAACAGCCTGGCAATCGCCTCATCCGTCAGTTCCACTTCCAGGTCTTGCCCGGTCAGGCGCAGCGTGATGCCACGCTGATCCACGGGCGTATGATTGAAAGTCACACCCTCGCGCAGCAACGATTGCGCGATCGCCAGCACGAAGTGACTCAGACTGCCTTCCTTGAGCGTTTCAGGATGACGGCGCAATTCATCCAAACCGATCACATCGCGTGGCAACAACACTTCGATTTGCTCGACCTGATCTAGCCCCATGTCTTCGCGTACGCGTCCGGCGATGGTCAGGATCATCTCGCGCAACAGCGCCTCATCGCGCAGTTGCTCGCCAATCAGGCGCCGCACTTCAATCGCAAAACGCTCACCGAGAAATCCCTTCATATTCAGCACCGCATCGCGCGCAGCAATCTGCAAGGCTTCTTCACCGGAACGACGCAGCCGTTCCGCTTCGTCCCTCGCCTTGATCAACATTTCCTCAGCCTGCGCGCGCGCCTGATTCGTCAACCAGGTGGCACGACGTTCGGCATCCTCGACGATACGTTGCGCCTCCTCGCGTCCCTGCTGCACGCCTTCTTCTCGCAAGCGGGTGATGAGTTGCTCGACACCTGACGACACCTTGCCTGCCATCCCCGCATTATGGTTTGCCATCGCACGTCCTCCTGATCAATCTGGAATACCCGCACTGATCACCAGCGCAAAGATGAAGGCAAACACGGCGAAGCCTTCGACAATCGCGGCCGGTGCCAGGGATAAGCCAAAAATCTCGGGCTTGGCCTTGGCGGCATTGATCGCGGCGGCACAGGAGCGTCCCTGATAGACCGCACTGACCAGCAGCGCGACCCCGGCCAATAATCCAATCCCAAAAATCCCCGCCGCATTGGCCCCGTTCAGCTCGCGATTGAGTGTAAACATCACCACGATGCCGTAGATGATCTGCGAAGAAGGCATGGCCGAGACACTGAGGTACTTGCCATGCCCCCCTTCGGTCTCCATCATCGCCCCGATGGCGGCCTGTCCGGCTATCGCGCAACCGATGATGCTCCCGACCGCACCCAGGGCCATGGGCGCATACAGACCCAGCCACCCCAATATCAGCACCCATTCATTCATGTTGAATCTCCTTTTTCTCAAACGCGCGGAAAGGGTAGCCCTCATCCGACAGGCCCCAGTTGTAGAACTCGATAAAATTGAGACGCAGGCCATGCACGACACCGCTCATGATCGCCAGGGCCAAGTTGAGGGTATGGCCAAGCAGTAATATCAGGATTCCCAGCAGCACGCCCAATCCCGGCATCGCCTCCATCACTTGATTTGAGAGCTGATTAAACGTCAATGCCAACGAAGCGCTGGCCAGGCCCAGTGCAAACAGACGCATGTAGCTGAGCACATCGCCGAAGACCTTGGTAATGTTAGTGAAGACATAAAGGCCACCCAGCAAACGCAGCAGCATATCTTTCAGCGTATGTACCGGTCGGCTGCTCCCATAAAAAACCACTATTAGCGCGCCTATGACCATGCCTGACCAACCGGCTGCATCCAGCGATACGGGCAATACTTCGGCTTTTACCGATCCCAGCAATGCTCCACCCAACAGAATGATATTCCAGCCTACCGCTACCAGCGCGCTGTGATGGCCCCAGTGATAGACTGCTTTGAGGCCATTGGCGAGCATGAGGTGTAGTACCCCGATTATTACCGCGATCGTTATCATCATGTCAGTATCGTTGATATCCAGCCGGTGCATTTCCGACAGCAGACTGCCCTCAGCAGGAGTCAACCCAAAATAGCTGCCTACCAGCACTCCATAGCCAATGGCCATTCCCAAGGTAGCGCCGACGAGATGACGTAACCTTCGTCCCCCATGACTGCGGCCGAGACGACGCCAACCGGCCAGTAAACCCACCCCCAGCAGCATGGCGTAGCCTGCATCGGCCATGATCATCGCAAAAAACAATGCGAAGGAAAGAAACAAGACACGTGAAGGATCCCAGTCACGATAGCCCGGTGTCTGAAAGAAACTTACCAACTCCTCCCCACCGGACAAAGCCTGGGGATTGCTGAGCAAGGTTGGAGGACGATCTTCGTATGTAGGCTCCTCAGTCAGCAGCGCCAGATGATTTTGGTCGGCAAAAGTCTGAATCGCGGCCAGACGAGGTACCGCAACCCAGCCCTGGACCACAAACAAGCAATCTTCTTCCAGACTGGTATCGGCCGCATGCCGCAATGCTGATTGATCTTCGGCACGAGCCAAATGCTGGCTCATCAGAAAAATCCAGCGGGTCAGGCTGTGGCGTTCGAAGTTCAGTTCCTCGATATGCTGGCTATTGCGTTCCAGCAAGTGATGCAGGCTGGAAAGCGAACGGTGCCCCACCGCGCTGCGCGGCACCGGCATCTGCCCCGAGGCGGGTGGCTGTTTACCGATAACCACCACATAGGCATAGCGGTTATCGCGTTGCACAATCTCGTAGACCAGATCCTTCGAAATCCGGTCTATCTGATAGATAGGCACCAGATAATACCAAAGCTTGTACCCCCCTATTTCATCCGCCTTGGGCGGTTTGAAATCTCCCCAGGGCGCTTGCAGCCGGATATGCACCTCTAGCTCTTCCTGGCGATGCTGGGCGGCAATCAGTGCCAGGCGATTTTCCTCCACTTCAGCCACCACTTTATCCATATCGAAGTCTGGATCCTTGCGTACCTGCAATCGCTTGACCGGTGCATCGCCCAAATAACGTAGCGCACGGTAAGCCGCTTCGGGGCGGTTGCTGGCTGTCTCGCTACCCGGCTCGCCGGTCCGCAGCGGATTCAGGTGCAGACAGCCAAGATGCTGCAGACGATCAAGCACCGTTCGTTTCTCCGCCACCATGCCACATAGGGTGATACGCAATAGTTTGACGATACTCATTGATTAGAGCCCATTTAGCTGGTTTTCAACAACAAAACGATCACAAATACGGCCGGCCCATGCTAGCCACGATCAAGATGCCGTGACTTGGCGAGCTTGGCGCGCACCACTGCGGCACGCTCCCCGTCAGCCAGAAAAATGCCGATCTTTCGGATATTCTCGCGGGTACGCGGAATCAGAACCTTGTCAAACAGATTGACCCGCTGGGTGATTTTCTGCACGGCCTTATCCAGGCGGCGCAAGCGTTCCTGCTGCACCTGCATGCGCACTCGTAGCGTTAGTGCCTCGGCCATGAGTGCTTGCAACCGATCCACCCAGTGCGGCCGGATCAGAAAAGAGTAAACGCGCTGGGTGATCTGTACGCTGCGCAATACCGGCAGGCGTGTGCCCAGCAGATTTTCCTCGGCCAACTCCGTGCGCTGCAGGGTCACCAGCTCTTCCAGCCCCACCTCGTGATCGGCCAGCATGGGCAATTCGCTGCTCACGGTGTGCTGCAATGCAGTCAGGCGTGCTTGTGTTTCATGCAGCGCCTGCCGCGCCTTGCTGCGCTCGGCGATCAGTTGTTTGCGCTTGAGATCCAACGATGGCAAGAAGCGCTGATAGATCGCGAGCTGGCGCGCCTCTTTGTGTAGCGAAGCTTTGCTCAGGGCAAGACGGGCCACAGGCTATCCCTGTAAGTTATCAGCCGGGGCTGGCACTTTAACGGGCTGATCGTTACGTGGATAATATTTGTCGATCAATGCCTGCTTCATCAACAACTGCTCTGGCTCGAAGCATTCGGCAAGGGTTTGCCAACTGAGATCCAAAGCTTTCTCGAGTGTCATCGATACTTCGATTTTCATAAAACGCTCCCGGAACCGCTCGCCGAATTTCAACAGGCGATGATCGTGCGCAGACAATTCAAATGCCATGGCCTGCTTCTGGCGCGCATCACAGGCCTCGGAATAGAAACGGATCATGGTGTTCATGATTTGCGCGTGATCATCACGGGTGACTTTGCCGATCACATGCTGCTTGAGTCGTGACAACGAACCGAATGGGTCCAATACACCATGATGCAGATAAAACTGGCCCTCGGTAATATAGCCGGTATTGTCCGGCACCGGGTGGGTCACGTCACCGCTGGGCATGGTCGTGACTGAAAGAATGGTCACCGAGCCAGCGCCCTTGAAATCGCAGGCCTTCTCATAGCGCCGCGCCAGTTGAGAGTAGAGATCGCCCATATAGCCTCGATTGGAGGGCACTTGATCCATCGCCACGCCCACTTCCTTCATGGCATCAGCGAAAGCGGTCATATCGGTCAGCAGCACCAGCACCCGTTTGCTCTCCTCGACCGCAAACCGTTCGGCCACCGCCAGCGCCATATCAGGCACCAGCAGGCGCTCGACGACCGGATCGGAAGCCTGATTGATGAACATGACCGTGCGGCCAAACACCCCCGCATCCTCAAACGCGGTACGAAACAGGTGATAGTCATCGAAGATCAGCCCCATGCCGCCAAAGACCACTACATCAGCATCCGCCTGAATCCCGACGCGGGCGAGGAAGCTGTTATAAGGTTCGCCGGCGACCGAAAATATCGGGATTTTCTGGCTTTCCACCAGGCAATTGAATACATCGATCATTGGCACATCGGTACGGATCATGCGCGAGGCCAGCAAGCGGCGCATCGGGTTGACCGCAGGACCACCGATCTCGACATGCGGGTCAGCGGAGAGATCCGGCCCGCCATCGAGCGGCTCACCCGCTCCACCGAACACTCTCCCAAGGATATTAGGCGAATAGATCGCCTGCATGGGATGCCCCAGAAAATGCACCGAAGCCTGGGTGGAAAGCCCTTTGGTGCCGGAAAAGACCTGCAGGGTCACCACATCGCGATCCAGCCCGATCACCTGGGCCAGCGAGCGCCGCCCATCGATATTCCGCACCGCCGCCAGATCGCCAAAGCGGGCCAATCCCGTACGCACGCCTTCGATCGCTCCCAGACGAATACGCATGATATCTCCGATTATCTCCAGCACCCGGGAAGAGCGAATCAAGGTTTGGGTCATAATTATGGGCTCGCTTGGTTGGTTTTTGTTTACTATTCTTCATGCTTGGGCATGATTATGCAAGCCTGGATACCACGCTGTACCGAAAGATCCCACCGGTCCGGCAGCTATCGATACCCTTTCATGGCGCCGAAAAATTCGACTAATCGCGTTCGCCGATCAGTATTCTTCCATAGTTGGAGGGGATGGTCATGGCAACATCGGTGGCATGGGCCGCGAGATCGAGTGGCCAGGCGTCCTGCTCGGAAGCGCCATGCAGACAGTCAAGCCAGCGGCCAGGATATGGGAACGGCACCTGGAGCGTGCCTGCCACAGCGCCAAAATTGATCAGCACCATCGCTGCCGGCAAGGCCGGGTCATCCGGACTGCGAAGATAGGCGACCAGGCCACGCCCCAAGTCGGAACGGTCAGGGTAATACCAGGATTGGCGGCTGCGCAAACACTGGTAGCGGTGGCGCAACCGGCCCAGACGGCGATAGAGATTGGTCAAGGTGCGGCCGCCCGTCTCATAGAAAAAATTCCAGTGCAGCGGCCGGGCGGCCAGCACTCGGGAACCGCCATCGTCATGCTTGCCATAAACCTCACCGAATTCCTGACCCTGCCATAGCAACGGCACACCCAGCGCAGTCATGAGCGCAATGGCAAACGGCTGCAGCCGGTACCAGCGGCTGCGATCGCGGTCGAACAGGTCAAAACCACCGTGCCAGGGACTGTGCTCGCCACTCATCAAATACATGAGCCGGCTCTTGTCATGCGATTCGACAAACTGCAAGGCGGCCACCGGGAAGGTATCGCCGTTGACTGGATGACTGTATTGCACCGGCCAGGGATCGGCCGAATCAATCAGCAGCAAATCGTGAATCAACCCTTCAGGAACCGGACCGGGTTCGGCCCGGACCATGTCCTGGGCCTTCAACATCGGCCACCAGCGTTTGCTGGCGGTCGTGTATGTCTCGCGCAAAACCGCCTTGGGCCGGTCCAGATACTCCGCAGCCTGAATGATACCGCTGTGGCCACCGGGGCGCTGGAAACGAGGCATCGACTTGCTCGCCTGATAAGTGTCGTAGACCAGCCGCGCATACCCGACACCATTGGGGCCATCGTAAATGCCAGGCACATAGTCATAGCGGAAACCATCCAGATGCAAAGTCTCGATGAAATAGCGGTTGACGGCAGCAAAGTAATCGTATGCCAGGGGTTTGTGAAAATCGGTTCCGATGCCAAACATAGTTTCAGCGAAGGGACCAATCATCGGATTGGGCTCACCGGTGGCCTCATACACCTTGCGGTAGCAGAACTCCTCATGCATATGGGCATAAACGGCATCATGGATCACTGCGATGCCTTCGGCATGACAAGCATCCACCAGTGCGGCCAGACGCGCACCGCCGCCGTAACGCTCTTCAATGGCAAAGTGACTGAGCGGCATATACCCCCAGCGATAGGGCTCGGGCACATTCGTGACCGGCATCAGCTCGATGCAGTTGATACCCAACCCTTTGAGATAAGGCAGGCGATCGATGACGCCATCGAAGTCGTTGGCGAAGTCATCCACCATCAGCTCGTAAGCGATCAAATCATCGATGGCCGGCACCCGGAAATCGGCATCGGTCCAGCTTGAGAAGGGATCTGAAGGGAGGTCGAAAGCGCTCAGGGTGCCCACGCAGCTCAATGTCGCGTACGGATCGGCAAACCAA
Organism: Nitrosomonas halophila; assembly: GCF_900107165.1. Classification (GTDB taxonomy): domain Bacteria; phylum Pseudomonadota; class Gammaproteobacteria; order Burkholderiales; family Nitrosomonadaceae; genus Nitrosomonas; species Nitrosomonas halophila. The sequence goes on along the minus strand of NZ_FNOY01000062.1, from coordinate 6,984 downwards.
GGCACACGAATCTGGCCATGGCGCGCCAGCCGGTAACGGTAGACATAACGGCCGCTCTCGCCAAAGTGGCCATGCCGTGCCAGGGCGGCCAGCTCGCCATCAAACTGCCACAGACCGTAGCCGCCACCTGCAAAGCTGAGTTCAGCAATGCTGGCGGGCACATCCGGATCAAACTGATCGATGCTGTGGATGATGTCGGCAAATAGCCGGTAGCCTTTGTCGGGTGTGATATGGGGCAGCAGAATCGCAAGCCGCAGCCGTCCATCCGGGTCGGTATGGGCGCCAAGCTGGTTGAGGTCGATCATGGAAACCTCCTGGGCAGTCGGATTGAAACCCCTGCACCACCAGGTTCTCAGCAACCGGGCATTTGTGGCGAACAGCCTGAGCATAGACTGCTCACAATCGAAAAAAACCGCTCATCCAGCCCGGACTGATCCGCCCGCTCGGTGCAGGTAAGCATGGCAAAAGTATAGCAACACTTGGCAAGGTGCAAAGCATATTTATCACCCACCGTCAAGCCTGTTAAAAATAACCCAATTGCTCCTGTGTTGCCTTCGGCGTGCGTTAACCCCCCGGCATCCGGATTGCGCTTTTCAAAGCTGAGCCAACACACATCAGGGTACGCGCCCCCTGTTGTTCAGTGTTTGTGATCAAGGTGGCACGAGAGCTCTTTGGGATGCGAACTTGGCAAGACGAGAAAGCGACTGTTGTTGAGTCTGGGTACCTATGGGTCGCGAAACAAAATAAGTGTAATGATTGGGTTGTTATTTGCGAGGATAAGAGTTCATCATTATAGACCTGGCCCCGTCGTGTGGCCCCGTCGTGCTGCGGGAAATCCGCACGCTACGTTCTGTGGGAATCGGTGGCGGGTGACTGCCACCGATGACCCGGTCTGAGGGTTAGATACCCTCAGCTACCCGATTAGCCGCCAACTCTCCGGCACTACGCAACATGACGGCCACGGTGAGAACGGTGCTTCAACAGGCTTTCTGCTGGGATCGCAAATGTCTCGTGCAGCCCTTCGATCATGCGGAGTGTCAGAGGCCGTTTCCGAGCCAAGATTTCATAGACCCGATTCTTGCGGCCAATGACCGGAACAAGGTCTTCAACGGTAAGACCCTGCTGCTCCATTCGGAACTTGATGGCCTCTACCGGATCTGGGAAATCCATTGGATAGTGATCCCGTTCGTAGGCCTCCACCAGCGTCACGAGCACATCCAGCCGATCCCCTTCGGGCGAGTCAGCCGCAGCGGACATGAGGCCTTCAATTTCCTTGAGGGTTGCCTCGTAGTCAGCTTCGGTTTTGATGGGACGAATTTCCATAGATCACCTCAAATTGTCTGAGCATCAATTTCGTCATACTGCGTGTGAGTCCCGATGAATCGGATGTACACGACACGGTAGGCGTAGTTGATCCATACCACCAGGCGATACTTGTTCCCGGCGATGTTAAAAACGACGCGGCCATCTCGCAGAATACTGGCGCTGGAAAATTGAGCTTTTACATCATTGGGAGTGGACCAATCAGCCTTCAGGGTCTCTCGATACCAAGCCATTCCTGGCTCGATGGAATCCGCACAGGAAGACGAGCTTTCCCAGAATTTTCTCAGCGTTGATAGAGCGATAATGCGCATGACTGCATTATAGTCCCATACAGGGACTTATACAACCTCAAGGACGCGAGAACGCTTTGCTTTTTAAAAGGGTAGAGTAGAGAACAGGCCTGCGCCTGCCCTCCCTCATCAGTAGGGTCGAGTGCTGGCGCGTTAACCCGGGTAATATGTACAATCTCCTTGTCACTTGGCGCCTTTACAATCGGCAGCCTGTACCTATCGGATTGCACTTGGCCCCCGGATAGGACAAAAAGTGCTGACGTTGAGAACTGCTCCTGCACAAAGCGCAATACCGCGGTCTGTTGATGCATGCTGTGCCAATGCACACGGCTTCAGCCTGCATGCCGGGGTACGTTGCGCCATGAACCAGCGTGGCAAGCTGGAACGCCTGTGCCGCTATATCGCCCGGCCCGCGATTGCCGATGAAAGGCTGGCGCGCAATAAAGAAGGGCAAGTGGTGTTAACGCTGAAAACGCCTTATCGGGATGGTACGACCCACATCGTCCTGTCGCCACTGGAGTTCATGCAACGACTGGCCGCGTTGGTTCCCCGGCCAAGGCTTAACCTCATTCGATTCCATGGCATACTTGCGCCGAACGCCAAACTGCGCAGCGAAATCATTCCTGGCGGCAAGAAAAGCAAAAGCAATGTATCCGATACGGCTGACGATGCGCCACCGTTTCCAGCCTCGGTACGCATCAGTTGGGTGCGTTTGCTCAAGCGGGTATTCGATATCGATATCGATATCGATATCGAACACTGCCCGCAGTGTGACGGAAAAATGAAAATCATTGCCGCCATCCTGGAGTCCAGCGTGATCACTAAAATTCTTGACCATCTTGGCTTATCCTCCCGAGCGCAACCCAAAGCACCTGCGCAAATCTTTGATCCTTTCGGGCCAACCTGATCCCAGTCTCATCTTTTTCAGTGCACTTCCTGACTGCGCTGACCTTTCCCCATGGGCGTCTTTCGCCTAAAGCGCTAAAATGCGGCAAAATCTTTGACTTTTCGTTTTAACTGAACCGGAATATAGTCATTTTTCGATCGATTATCACAGTGTTTGACAATTGAGCCATCTTTCAGTACATTCAAAACTTATGAAAAAGGTGGTTTATTTTTCCTATACGCATTCATGAGCCTGTGAATACATCCCCACTTTCAAAGACCAGGCTGCACTGACATGCCGGTTATTTGGCAGCAATTCTCTCACCTCCGGTACTTCTTGAAATTCTCCGCCTGCTCGAAGATCTCCTTGTATACCTCATCCCTATCCACTGGCGGGTAGCCGTGCTTGCCCAATAGCAGGATCAGATCCACCTTGAGCTCGGCCTTGATGTCATCGCGCTGGCTCCAGTCGGTGTATTTGGCCTTGTCGTCCACCACATCTTTCACGGCCTTGGCCAGTACCAGGAGCTTGTCTTCGGGGTAGGTGAAGTCGTACTTCTGCGCCAGGCCCTTGAGGATGTCGTAAAAGGCCTTTTCTTCCAGGTCGATCCCCAGGTCGGCAAAGGAGTCCTGTTCCTGCTTGAGGGCGTGGATCAGGTCGATGATCTCCACGGTGAAGTCTTCCAGCACGTTGCTGACCAGCACGTCGTCTTCCTTGCGCTCGTTGTACTTGTCCACCAGAGACTTGAAGCGCTCGGCAAAGTCGATCCCCCGGTTTTTGTTGACCTTCTTGAAGTCGTCGATGGCCTTGGCCAGTAGCTGTTGCAGCAGCTTGATCTTGGTATTGGGCAGTTTGATCTTCTCGATCTTGGCCAGGTAGTCGTCATCGAAGATGTCGATGTGGTCGGCCTGATCCTCGCCCATGCGCAGGATCTCCTCCACCCCGTTGCTTTGCAGGGCCTCGGTGATCATCTCGCGTACCCTGGCGTTCATCTGCGCGGTGTCGGGGGCCAGCTCCTTGGTCAGCTTGAAGACGATGGAGCGCACCGCCAGGTAGAAGTGGATGCGGTCACGCTCGTCCTGGCTCAGCCCCTCGGAGCCGCTGCAAATGTCATAGGCGGCCTTGAGCCGCTTGACCAGGTGCATGAAGCGCTTTTCGGTCTTTTGGGTGAGCTGCACGTATTCGGCAGCGCGGTTCAGGCAATCGAGCCGTTCCACCGGGCTGCCCGCGAAGTAGGGCCGCGCATCGAAGTGGTGGAACAGCTTGCCCAGCAGGTCGAGGTGATCCTTCACCACGATGATCGACTGGCCGATCTCCTCGAAGTTCTGCTGGTCAGCCTGGTTGTAGTGGGCCAGGGCGAGGTTCATCTGCTTCTTGATGCCGATGTAGTCCACCACCAGCCCCTTCTCCTTGCCCTCGAACTTGCGGTTGACCCGCGAGATGGTCTGGATCAGGTTGTGGCGCTGGATCGGCTTGTCGATGTAGATGGTATCCAGAAAGGGCACATCGAAGCCGGTCAGCCACATGTCCACCACGATGGCGATCTTGAAGTTGGACTTGGGGTTCTTGAATTGCCGATCCAGCTCCTTACGGTATTCCGGGGTGCCCAGCATGTCGTAGAGGGGCTTGGGGTCGTCCTTGCCACGGGTCATGATCAGCTTGATGCGCTCGATGGGCTTGATCTCCTGCTGCTCGCGTTCGCTCAGCTCGGAGCCCTCGGCACAGGCGCGGATCTCATTCCACTGGGGACGCAACGCGATCACCTCCTGCCAGAAGGCATAGGCAATCTCACGCTTGCTGCACACAAACATCGCCTTACCCTGCAAGGTAGCCCCCTCCTCCACCCGCCGCTCGTAGTGGTGCACAAAATCGATAGCCAGCGCCCGGATGCGATCCGGATCGCCCAGGATCGCGTTCATCTGGGCGTTGGCCTTCTTGCTCTCCTCGATCTGGTAGTCGCTAGCCCCCTGCTCGGCGCAGCGGGCGTAGTAGTCCTCGATCTCCTTAAGCTTGCTGTTGTCCAGCAACACCTTGGCGGCACGGCCCTCGTAGACGATGCGCACGGTGATCTCGTCCTTCACCGATTCGGTCATGGTGTAGGCGTCTACCACCGGGCCGAACACCTCCAGCGTGGCGTCGATGGGGGTGCCGGTAAAGCCCACATAGGTAGCATTGGGCAGCGAGTCGTGCAGGTATTTGGCAAAGCCGTAAGTGCGCTGCACCCCGTTTTCGGTCACCCGCACCTTTTGGTCCAGGTTCACCTGGCTGCGGTGGGCCTCATCGGAGATGCAGATCACATTGCAGCGGTCGGTCAGCAGCTCGGTGTCTTCGGTGAACTTGTGGATGGTGGTGAGGAATACCCCGCCGCTGGTACGCCCCTTGAGCAGCTCGCGCAACTGGGCGCGGCTCTCCACGCTGATCACCGTCTGGTCACCGATATAGTGCTTGGCATTGGTGAACTGGGCGGCAAGCTGGTCGTCCAGATCGGTGCGGTCGGTGATCAACACGATGGTCGGGCTGGCCAGCTCCAGGCTCTTCATCAGCAGGCGGGTGAGAAACAGCATGGTGTAGCTCTTGCCGCAGCCGGTGGCCCCGAAATAGGTACCGCCCTTGCCATCGCCCCCCGAGCCATCGGGCAGCTTGCGGTGGGCCAGGATATGCCGATAGAGCTTGGTGGCGGCGTAATACTGTGGATAGCGGCACACCACCTTCTGCTCGTGGCGCGAGGTATCGGGGAAGTAGATAAAGTGGCGCAACACCTCGCGCAGCCGTCCCGGCTCGAACAGCCCCTCGATCATGGTATGCAGCGCGTTAATGCCGTCCTGCTCGATGCTCTCCTCACCGCTCACCTTGCGCCAGGTGTAGAAGTAGTCATAGGGGGCGAACAGCGAGCCCATGCGCGAGTTGACCCCATCGGAGATCACACACAGGGCGTTGTACTTCATCAGCTCCGGGATATCCCGCGCATAGCGGATGGTGAGCTGCTTGTAGGCATCGTGGATGGTGGCCTCTTCGCGGATCGCGCTCTTGAACTCGAACACCACCAGCGGCAGGCCATTGATGTAAAGGATCGCATCAGGGATGCGCTTTTCCAGCCCCTCGATGACCATCTGGCTGACCAGCTGGTAGCGGTTGCCATCCCGGTAGGCGGCGGCCTCCTCGGCCACCACAGTGGTCAGCTCCTCGGCACGGGGCGGGCGTTGCAGCGGCAGGCCGCTGTAGTCGATCAACTGGATATAGAGGTCTTTCTGACTACGATCCTCGCGCTTGAGCAGCAGGCCGTCGGCCACCATGTGGTGGAGCTGTCGGTTGGAGTCATAGAGATCCGAGGCGGGAGGGCGCTCCAGTGTACGGATCACCGCCGCGATCTCCTCCTCGGTGATCCCCTGTTCGGCATAGCGGGCGGCCAGATAAGCACGCAGCTCATCCTTCAGCAGCACCTCGCCGGGGGCACGCGCCAGGGATTCGCCAAACACGTGAGGATAGCCCTGCTCCCCCAGCAGGGCGATGATGGCCTGTTCCAGCTTCTCTTCGGTGAATTTACCCATCCCGTTTCCTTGCACCCCCCCACACCAATCCAATCACCGTAGGGTGCGGTGAGCCCCGCGAACCGCACCGGAATCTTGCACCCACCACCCGGTGCGGTTCGTACCTCACCACACCCTACCCACGAAACACCGTAGGGTGCGGTGAGCCTGCGAACCGCACCGAAACCCCACCATCACATCATTCTCCCCATGGCCGCTCATCAGGCAGATAAGCCCAATCCGGCGGATAAATCCCCAAATCAACATACCGATGAAACGTCGACCATCGCCAATCTACCACACGGGACACCCAGCCGTGCTTGACCGGGTTCCAGTGGATATAATCCACATGCCGCCGAAAATCATCCTCATCACGGATCTGATGCTCCCAATACCGTCGCTGCCAAATCCCACGTTCGCCGCGACTTCGGCGACTTGCAGACCGTTCCTCGGTGCGAGGAATACCCCGCGAAAAACCTGCCTTGATCAATGCCCAGCGGGTTTTAAAATCGGCATCATCGGGGGGCAGTATCCATATAGCATGCAAATGCTCCGGTAGCACCACCATTGCATCAATGCGGAACGGATGATCACGTTTCACTCTCCGCATCACATCTCGAAGCAACTCGATGCGTTCTATCAGTAAATGCTGCTCCCTGCGTTTGGCCAGATTAACGGTAAAAAACCAGCATGCACCTGTTGTATCAGGCCTGCGATAATTCGGCATGGCCAAAACCTCCTTGTTATTCGCAACAATAACCCATCCGGTGCGGTTCGTACCTCACCACACCCTACCCTCCTGGCGAACTATTAAAAAATCCTTAGTAGTTGCCGATTCCGCCAATTCGCCATCTTTATAGCACGTAGATACTCTGTCTTCAGTCAAGCAAAATTTACATATTAGCGCCCTTTATTTTGAAAAACTTGTCACCATCAAACGGCATGTTGTTATGCAGCA
>NZ_FNOY01000138.1 GCF_900107165.1 Nitrosomonas halophila | reverse complement strand
TTGTTGCTTGGATTCTGCGGGTTAGCTGCGAAACCAATCTCCACCCACCCCCCAAAATCCACACCCAGTGATTTCATGAAGGCCGTTTCATTGATATTGAAGCCAGTCAGACTATCGATGAGGTTTCCGTTGTCCGCGAAGACAGGGCATGCAGCGCCGATCATGCTCCATACAATAAGATACCGGCTTTCCTTTATCGGCGGAAGAGGACACATAGAGGCCTCGATCATTGCGCCGGCAACGCAGAAATCAGCACGGTAGTAAGCAAAATGTAAACAGGTATGCCTATCGTAACATTATAGGTAAATGTCAGGCCAAGCGAAGCTGCCAATGGAAGCGTAGGACTCGCCTCCGGAATTGCAATTCTCTGGACTGCAGGGACAGCTATATAGGAGGCCGCACCACATAGTACTGCGAAAAGCACGTAGGTTCCTATTTCGAATGAATAGCCAACCACCATGCTATAACCATGAGCTACGATAATACCTACAATAGCAAAGATATTTGGGGCAATAACCCCAAAAGCAACAAAACCTTTACCTCCCATCTGCAAATCTTTAAGGCGTGAAGAAGCTGTCATTCCCATCTCTAACAGAAAGAGACAAAGAACGCCTTGAAAAAGAACAACAAAAAAGCGATCTGCAGCCTGAGTTACTTCAACTCCTTGTAGGCGGGAAACATAACCTATTGCAATGCCCCCAAATAATAAATACAACCCTGGATTGAGAAATATCTCGTGCAGGATTTTTTTGTTGAAAATACTTTGTGAGCCACTAAATTGCGGTTCGAGCAACACTCTGGAGGATCGATTATAGCCCGGTTCACCGGGCATATTACCAGCCTCATCCATCTTACCTGAGTTACGAATTCGTGAAACAAGGTACAGCGCAACCAAGCAGCCAGGAATTTCCATCACCGCAAGTAAAACAGGCATATACGCAGCATAAGCAATATTAGCCGTTGCGAGAACACCAACGCAGGTAACAAAAGTCCCCGCTGAATCTGAGCCATAATAGCCTGACACAGTCGCAGCATCAATCTGCCTCATGTTGGTTGCCGTGCGAAGAATGAAGTACGCAATAAGCCCAATAAGCAAATTGGTAATAAAGCCTATCAGCATGAAGCCGCTAGCAAGCATTAGATCTTTTGACGACAAATCAGCCAGCTCTTCTCCGCCATGCCAGCCTATCGCGATTAATAGATAAATAGTTAATCCTTTATACAATGCTGGCGGGAATTCAAGAGGAACTTTAAGTAGTGGTATCAGAAACCCCAAATAGAAGAAAAGCAAAATCGGCTTGAATAAGTTATTAGTAAAATTATAGATAAATTCTTCAAACATTTTTAACTCCTTATTTCGATAATCATGCTCTTCTACAATGGACCAATAAGGTATTTACAACCATTTCAATAACTGGAGATCTATCACAGCAAGTTGGAAATAGTTTAGATTGTTAAAATCATAAATAATAATCAATTTTTTTTATCTTATTCATAGATATATATCTATGAATAAAGGGAGCAATTTATGCGCCACTGCACGCTCAGACAACTGGAAATATTCGAGGCAATCGCACGACTGAACAGTTTCACTCGCGCTGCGGAAGAGCTTTTTCTGACGCAACCGACGGTATCGATGCAAATCAAAAAGTTGACTGACGATATCGGCCTGCCACTGTTTGAACAGATTGGAAAGAAAATTTA
>NZ_FNOY01000001.1 GCF_900107165.1 Nitrosomonas halophila | reverse complement strand
CCCCTACTTTTAGCATCATGGTACGTCCAAAATTTTAAAAGATAAATCTTACCGCCTTAAAGGCGGTGGTTTTAACCTTACTTCGGACTAATAAATGAAATCGGTTTAACTTTAACCGTGTAGTGCTAGCTTACATCACCGCTATTTTTTCTCAAATTATCAATGTAACGCTTGATTATTTGTTTAGTCGCCATTTTTTCACGATTAAGGTAAATCAAGAAATGAATGAGCCCATGCACAGCCATTGCTATCAATAGCCCTTCAAAAATTCCTAACTTCCAAACCAGAGCACCACATATTATGGCCAACATCATTGCATAAGGACCATGATGAGTTACATGAATTAATCCTGCAATCATTTTGTAACCTGAAAGTAGCATAACGCAAGCTATTGCAAATTTTGGCAAATATTCTAAGTATTCAGCATTGAATGTAAAAAAAGCAACAACCATTCCAATAAATACTATAGAGAATTTAGTGTAAGCACCAGCTAATCGATTAGTAGTACTTTTTGCCAATCCGTCAAGGTTAGTCATTCCACCGAAAAAGCTTGAGCCTAAATTGGCCACCCAAATAGCTAGTAGGCTATTGTTAGTATTACACTTACGTTTAAGCGGATCGATTTTCTCTAGTGCTGCGTTGCTCATTACTTGTTCAATCACATCGATTACAGCAAGTACTGCACAGAATAGAATCATATACACAAAAACCATAAAACTATCTACTTGAGGAATCGGAGCAATTAGTTTCAGTTCAACATCTTCTACATATAACATTGGTACATGTATGAATTGTGAAACAATTATTCCAGCAATAATGATTGCAAAATATGGAATCGCGGGTTGCTTATCCTTAAATTTTGAGAACAAAAATAGAAACCCAGCCATGCTAACTGTAGAAATTATGGCCATTTCAATCCTCGCATCATTCCAAAACTGATCTACGGACACTAAATTTTCTGGAATTTCGTAAGTAAATTCCAGAAATTTAAGAAAAATCTTTAACCCAACTCCGGCCAGTAATCCTTCTACAAGATAAACCGGTATCGCAACGAGCAAATAGCGCTGCCAATTAAAATACCAAACGACAGCTTGCATAATTGCAGTTAGGAATATACAAAAAGCCATATTCTCGACACCGAAAGTTGCAACCCCTAACGCCAGCATCGGTGCCAAACCAGCAGCAATTCCTGGGCAACCAATATAGTTGCCTGGCCTAAACCAAGAAAATATCCAGCCTACCAGAGTAGCAAAAGCTACTGTTGCCAATCCTATTTTGATAGGATAATCAGACATGATAGCTATTCCAACTGATAAAGGGATAGCCATTGTTCCAGTAACAATACCTGCCGCAATATCTCGTCCAGCATACTTAGCTTGGAATGCCGCTGAACCAACAACAGGAGTTTTCTCATCCTCAGATAACTGCTCTTTTTTATTTACGCGTGACGACATGAAAATGCCCTCCCAAATTCTAGTTGTCGATTGGGTAGCTCCCGCAAGCTTTTATTCAAAAATTACCATTGCTAGCGAAACCTACTGTTTATTCTTTAAAATTCCAAACTCTAAGGAAGAGTTAATAGTAAAAGCTAACAAATCTGCACAATAGTCTTAGAGAAGCCCTAATTTAAAAATAGCAAGTCAGAAAAATCAAAATCAAGTGATCTATAAGCAATCTTGCACGTCTTATTCAATACAATAGAAGTTTCAGCTATAGAGAAAATCAATATTTATAAAGTTATCTAGCTTCAGAAATTGAGCTAGACAGATATTAGTCATGATCTGGGTCACAATATCATCTGGAGTAACGGGTCGTTTACGTAATACAAACCGATAGGTTGTTATAGTAAAGCGTATTCGTGCAACATAACTGATAGCCATTTATTTCTTATGTATTCTGATGTAAATTTAATTATTTATAGCATACCGTATGCTTATTTTATTTGTGCTATGGTCGTTATTTTTACTGCTCTTTCAAGCTAACAAACAACCAACATATAGAAGTAACAACACAGCATTCCTCGTCAGTCCAACCATTTACCTAAATAAATGTTGATTAGATCAATGACTGCTCGGGCCTTGATGACAAGCCCGAGGTCTATCATTTCCGAACCCATCACCATGCTATGATTGTTGGCTGGTACCGGTACGGGCACCAGGTGATTGGCTTCTTCCCGGAAAAATACCGCTGCGACCACGCCGGCAAACAGAAATTTTTTGCTGGCAGCATGCATCGGCCGCATGGCATCAGACTGATATACAAAAACTGGACTCCCGCTCGATCCTGGATATACCGCGGCATCAATGAGAAATTCCCGCCTGCCCTCGAAATCGAGTGCGATCGGCGTCGCGGTGGTTCCGCGTCTCAGGATAGGCATAAGATTGACCTGATCCCACACGCCGCTCGGGTAGCCAACGAACAGCACCTCCTCCAGCGCATCGAGTGTGTGCTGGGCCGGCGTATCCAACGCCAGACGGCTATCTATCGTGTGGTAATATAAGTCGACGCCTTGATCATGCGCGGATTGTTCAAGCGGCCGTAATGGAATGATGGCAAGATCAACTTCTGGATCAGGGTGCATGAACCAGGCATGTGAAAAATCTTCGATATTGAGCTGGAAGCGCTGCCCAAACGCCGGTTGACCATTGCGCTTCTGCGTAAAAACCAAACCGCCACGCCGTACACTCTCGACCAAGTGGCGATTCGTGACAATAAAATTATGCGCGCCACGCGCATGCACGTGGTTCACGACAAATGCCGTGCCAGAACCCTCGCTGCCGTCCTCTAGGACGGTATCCACCCGGATGGTATTAAACAGCAATCTTTTGGTGATGGAATTAATTTCCATAAGCAATCTCTCTATCAGAGCCAAACTTCGGCGTATTTCATCATAGGAAACCAATCATCATGGGATCCAACACAGCAGCATGTTCATGACGCCCTCAATCTTTGCGTGCTCTCTGGTTGAGATTCTCAATCGCGCGTCCGACGGCAAAAGCAGCTTCTTCTGCATCGGCTTCATTACCCATCATGGTCAGCCGGCCAAAATTTCCAAAGGGCTTGAGATCCACCAATGTCACATGGGCGGCCTTTTCTGCCTCGTTGGCGGCATAAACAGCATAACCAGCCGGCTCTACTTCCAGGATAAACATGCTCTTGCCTGGCAGGATCATGGAGCCTTTGCGCAGTTGCCGGTTAATGAGCGTGGCATGGTCCGGAGTAATGGCCCGAATAATTTCATTCCATGAAATTTTGCACGGCATGCGGGTTTCAAGCGATGTATTCAGTTCACGCAGTATGATGCTGCCAGCCTCAAGGACTTCGCTCTGACTACGGTAGTGAATCTCCATGGAACCGAATGAGCGCTCGACAACCTGCTCGCCCATCCGCACGTTGGATTCTTTCAATGCAATATCGGATAGGCGATGGACTGCCATGCCCGGCGCCACTTCTATCCACATGCAGGCATCGCCCGGAATAGGCAGAAAACCCTGAGAAGAGGTGGCAAGATACGACGCCAGCTGGGGCTGCAGGGAGTCGATAAAAACAAAAGTGCGTAAAGTGATATGCATGGATGCTTCAGCGCGTCAGGCCCATATACAGCATTGGCAGCTTCTCGGGCAGTTTTTCCACGTGATCCAGCACGGTGAAGTTATTGGGACCAAAAATGCGGGATACATATTGATCAGCATGAGGATCCAGCGACAAGGCATAGGTTGTGATACCTTCACGCGCCAGCTCCTCGACGGCCCGTTTAGTATCGAAACGCAGGTATTGCGGATCGCGCACATCATTGTCGGCGGGCTCACCATCGGTAATGACAAACAGGATTCTTTTATTCTTGGGCTGCTGTTTCAGAAACGAAGCAGCGTGACGCAAGGCCGCCCCCATCCGGGTGGAATAGGAACCTTGCATGGCTGCAAGCCGCGCCTTAACCATATCATTGTAAGGCTCACCGAAATCCTTGAAACGGTAATAATGGACATCATGCCGGCCATCGGAACAGAATCCATGCAGGGCAAAGGGATCACCAATGCGATCCAGTGCGTCAGATAAAAGCACAGTTGCGGCCCGGGTCAGATCCATCACCGAATAATCCTGGCCCCGTACTTTGTCGTTCGATGATTCCGACATATCCAGCAATACCATCGCCGCCAGATCCCGCATGTTACGCTTGTAACGCATCATGATGCGGGTATCGGGCTGCTGCCCCATGCGTATGTCCAGCATCGCCCGCACGGCAGCGTTGATATCCAGCTCGTCGCCATCCTCTACCCGGCGTATACGTTGCATACCCTGGGGAATCATGGATTCAATCAAAAATTTAAGGCGCGAGATGACTGGTTTATGATCTTCAATAATATTCTCGATCAGTTCCAGATCGCCTAACTTGGGCCGCCGCTCCAGCACAGTTGTCCAGCTGGGTCGCTCAAGCTGAATCTGATAATCCCACTCATGGTAATGATGAGGATCGGAAACAGGCGCCTTGCCTTCCAGAGCATTGATGGTCACCCCTTCCTGATCGAGATAAAACTCGGTAGGCAACACCCAGATTTCCTGGGCATCATCGCCAGCGAACTCACAGTCCAGCGCATTCACCATCTCCATCACGCTGACCTTTTTCCGGATCTGTTTCGGCCCCCAGGTCGCCTCCAATGCTTCCAACTCGCTGTATTCAGCTGATTCCCAGACGGTACGGTTATCATCTCGGTAAACTGCGCGCAGCCCATCGGTACGTGGACTGTATTCTGGCAAGGCTATCTGTGCCAAGTGATGCGCAAGCTCGATACCGATGTTCCAGCTGATCTGATTGCTGGACAAATCTTCCTCCATGCGAAACAGCTCCAGCCCTTTTTGTACCCACGGGTGTGGATCGCTGCTGTTTTCCTCCAGCAGCGCCCTGGCCAGTCGATTCAGCAAATCGCCAACCGTCTTCGGCTCACTGTAATCCGCAACGGGGTGGAACGCCAACCAGTTAGCACGCATGCCAGGAAATTGCTGGCAAGCGAGGGTTTCGACTCTGGCATCCTCAATCACCTCGATGATGGCCATCTGGGTCGTATTGAGCATTTGCATGGAAAGCGGTTCTTTGGTGAAGGCCAGGTGTGCCGCACAGTGATTGACAACCGCACGATAGATCTCGAGCGCAGGAATCACAGCCTCGGGAGGGGTCGCTTCGTCCAAATACTTGTAGTCGTCATAGGCATCGGCGATATGGATCACAAAACGCTCGATATAGGGTTTGAGGCCTTCTCGGCTTTCATAGTCGCCCGCAGTGGGGCGAAGAAAGAAATCACGCCCCCACATGGCGCGTAAATAGATATTAAGCCGTCTTTGTACATCCACAAACAAAGTACCCTTGCGCTCGGATTGCAGCACTGAGAGCGCGTCCGGACTCTGCAGGGAGAAAAAACGCGCCTGGCCTTCAAAATCAGTTTTGTACGCTTGCGCGCCCCATTGCACCCAGCGCCGCAGGCCGCCCAGGGTAAGCTGGGTAAGCAATTGGTCCAGATTCTCGAGCATGGGACGCAAGCCCCGCGGCGCCTGTGCCAGCATGATCGAGAGAACGTTTAGGTAATTACGGAAAAGTTCTTCGTCACCCAGCCTCTCCGCGGCAAGTGGGGCCGTGCCGACAACGAGAGTCAGTACCTGGCCAGAAGTCTTCGAGGCCATGGATAACAGGAAATTCACTACATCCGGCAACACATCTTCGCCAATGGCACGCGCGACTTGTGGCATCTCCTGAATAAAAGTGACCACTAATTCCTCGCCACGCCCCAAGCTGTGCAACGCCAGGGCTCCCTTGAGATAATTGTCCAGGCCTCGTGCAGAAAATACCCGCGCTGCCTCATTCCAGGCGGCGCGCAATACTTCCTGAGATTTACTGGGTAAATCATTCAGAAGCTCTTGATATTCTTCGAGATGGATAGCCATTTAAGCTCGATTCCTCAGTTGAGCGGGCCGCAGTGTCCGGCTTTCAGGGCGCAACGGCATTGAATGGCGATGCCATTCCCAGACGTTGCTATCCAGTCCCATATCGCGGGAATCGTGCAATTCGGCCCGTGCTATTGTTACCAATGGCGTGAACATGAAGATCATCACTTGTTCTAACCATCTCAATAGATTGGTTATCAATCATAGCGGCTTGCTGAGACATTGAGGCTTAGTAGTCTGAAGTGGATGACTCGCTTGCCTTATGCCCAATGTATGTAGCTTTTACCAGCACGCATTCAATCTAGAAATAGGTAGTGACGGCCGAATCCAGGGCATCCCGCATATCCGGATCATCGGTAATCGGACGCACCAATGCCACTCGGCAGGCTGCCAATGGCGACACACCTTTGCTGATCAGGGAACCGGCGTAGATCAACATGCGTGTGGAAAGGCCCTCATCCAAGCCATGCCCCTTGAGATTGCGTGCACGTTCACCGATATGTACCAGATTCTTGGCAATTTCCAGGCTCACGCCTGACTCATAGGCAACAATCTCTGCTTCGACAGCATGCTCGGGATAGTTAAAATCGAGCGCACCAAAACGCTGCTTGGTTGATTGTTTGAGATCCTTCATTAGTGACTGATAACCAGGGTTATAGGAGATCACCAACTGAAAATCCGGATGTGCTTCGACCACTTCCCCTTTCTTTTCGAGTGGAAGCATGCGCCGCGCATCAGTTAAGGGGTGGATCACCACAGTGGTATCCTGGCGCGCTTCCACAACTTCATCCAGATAACAAATCGCACCATGGCGGGCAGCGACGGTCAACGGACCATCCTGCCAACGAGTGCCACTGGCATCTAGCAGATATCGGCCGACCAGATCCGACGCCGTCATGTCCTCATTACAAGCGACTGTAATCAGCGGTTTACCAAGTTTCCAGGCCATGTATTCCACGAAGCGTGTCTTACCGCATCCGGTAGGCCCCTTCAGCATGATTGGCATGCGCACAGAATAAGCGGCTTCGTAAAGCTCAACCTCGTCGTTGATCAGGCGATAGTAAGGCTCTTGCTTGATATAGTATTGCGCCAATGCTTCGGACAAGGCCGAACTTGCGGAAGCATGCTCAGCCGGCTGATACGCTGCGGCTGCACGCGCCAGTGCTCGATGACGTGGCATATAGGTTCGGGTCAAGTTATCGTTACGCATAAAAAGCTCCTGCTACGCTGATCAATCCGGCCAAACACGTTCTGGAAACAGCGTGTTATGACTGGCCTGTATGTCATTGGCTGAAGTTGTAGCAGAACCAGGCTTGGTGGCTGATTTTGCAGCCGGTTTGGCAGGCGCTGGCTTACTAGGCGTCGATTTGGCAGAAGGCGTTGATTTAGCGGCAGTCTGCGCTTCCGGAGCAGGACTTTCAGTTTTGGATCGCAGCGTCCCTTTTGCTTGCTGCACGCTGGTCGAGAGTTTATCTTTCAGTTCACTCATGATGGCATTACCTCGTTAATGATTGCTTCAATTTCCTCTGCAGCCCGCATACCACGCTTCCCCAATTGATAAACAGAGACACCTTCCAGCGCCGCACTGCGATAAGCAGCACGGCGGCGAATCATGGCATTCAGAACCGGGATGCCAAAATCTGCAAGGACATCCTGCATGGCAGCCGAAAGTGCGCTATTTAGCTCCAGCTGGTTAATGACCAAATAAGCCCGCATAGCCGGATTGGTCTTTTTGATCTCTTCTATTTCTTGCGACAGCTGCAAAGTTGCCCACAAATCGATCGGCGAAGGCAAAACGGGAATTAACGCAATATCGCAGGTTTGCAGCGCTTGATGTGTCGCTTGTTTTTCCAGTGAAGGTGGACAGTCAAGCACAATATAGCGAAAAGCTGGGTAGTGTTGATGCAAGCCTTGCGCATCCCAAGTTTCACTCATCGACTCCACCGGCGTGGAAAAATTCCCCTTACCCATACTCGCCCATTGCCTGGCAGAGCCCTGGGGATCAATATCCAGCACGACCGTATTGCCACGTTGCGTCAAACCGGCAGCCAAATTCATTGCAAGCGTGGTTTTACCTGCACCACCCTTCTGATTGATCACAGCAATGATATTTGCAGACATGCTCAATTTTCCGTTTGCTCGTAAAGCAGATTGATTCGCGTGGCCAAACCAAATTCTGCCTCGCTCAGTCCACCTTCTTGGCTCGCATCCAGCGTGATATTGACGTAAGTACTCGAAAAATTGATATTCTGTGGATGCAGACCGGTTTCTTCCGCCAAAGCTGCCAGTGCGTCGAGAAAATTGCGCGTTCCACTGTAGCGCTCAAATTCGAAACGCCTGAACAAAGTTGGCGGCTGGTTCCGTGCTTCCCATCCTTCCGGCAACTCAGTCATGGTTGGTCTGCTCCATTTTCATGTCGTCAATTTCGTTCACATGTGCGATTTCCTCGTGCAGAATAGACTCCAGCAAAGCAGCGGTATCGGTGTCATGCATACGTTGTGCGTGCGCCAGCGCATCTTGATAGAGACGCACCGCATCGACCTCAAGTGCGCGATCCACGGCCAGCAGCACATCGCGACTCCGGCCAAGCCGTACAGGTGCCAGATTGGTAGCAGAGGGCGCCACACCAAGCTGAATAAGCCGCTCCATCAACCGTTCGGCGTGCTCCATCTCCTCGGCCGCTTCATGGCGCAGCTTTTCTGCCAGTGCGATATCTCCCCATAAACGGGCAAGCACACTTTGCGCAAGATATTGTTGAACAGCGCTCATTTCATGAGTGAGTGCTCTTGTCAACCAACCCAGCGTACGCGAGTCGACACTCATAGATTCTTTTGCTTAGCTGCGAGTCGAAGTTATTTCTGCGTCGCGCCCGCCACCGCTGGCATCGGGCTTGGTCGGCAGAATGCCTTCCACTTCACTATGCACACGCGCGATAATATGCGCTGCCACCAGGCCATCACCCACACGCTCACAGGCATCGGCGCCCGCGCGCACGGCTGCGTTGACGGCACCCGTTTCACCACGCACCAGCACGGTCACATAACCACCGCCCACAAACTGACGTCCGATCAAACGCACCTCAGCCGCTTTGGTCATGGCGTCCGCCGCCTCGATTGCAGGCACCAGGCCGCGGGTTTCAATCATGCCAAGAGCAATTCCTGTCATATTAGCCATTTTGTAAAAACTCCTAAAAGAAACGCTTGCCGCTACGGAAATAAAATCTAGGCAGAGGGAGCTGTCGGCAGAATGCCTTCCACTTCACTATGCACACGCGCGATAATATGTGCTGCCACCAGGCCATCACCCACACGCTCACAGGCATCGGCGCCCGCACGCACGGCTGCGTTGACGGCACCCGTTTCACCACGCACCAGCACGGTCACATAGCCACCGCCCACAAACTGACGTCCGATCAAACGCACCTCAGCCGCTTTGGTCATGGCGTCCGCCGCCTCGATTGCAGGCACCAGGCCGCGGGTTTCAATCATGCCAAGAGCAATTCCTGTCATACTAGCCATTTTGTAAAAACTCCTAAAAGAAACGTTCGCTACGATAAAATAAAATTAGGCAGAAGGGGCTGTCGGCAGAATGCCTTCCACTTCACTATGCACACGCGCGATAATATGTGCTGCCACCAGGCCATCACCCACACGCTCACAGGCATCGGCGCCCGCACGCACGGCTGCGTTGACGGCACCCGTTTCACCACGCACCAGCACGGTCACATAGCCACCGCCCACAAACTGACGTCCGATCAAACGCACCTCAGCCGCTTTGGTCATGGCGTCCGCCGCCTCGATTGCAGGTACCAGGCCGCGGGTTTCGATCATCCCAAGTGCAATTCCCATATGTTCAGCCATTTTGTTACTCCTTTTAATAAAGTTAAAATTACGTAATGCTTATTACTCGATCAAGGAAATATGGATTGTGTCCAACATCCTCTCTCTAATCTCTACCCTACTCACTCCAATTATCGATAATCCCGCAGATCGTCAGATCGGTCATAATCTTGACATCCGGCATCGCCAAGCGTGCGGCACTGCCACTGGTGGTAATGACCCATTTACCAATCGGTGCACCGACAGGATCGGTTGCCACCAACAACTTGCCTGCCTGGCTTTCAAGTACACGCAAGGATGCAGCTTTCAGCCCCTCGACACGGCGCGTACATACCAATTCGTCTTTGACGCGCATGATCTCCATTAGCCGTTCTTCTCTTCATCCCATTGATCGATGATGCCGACGATGGTCAAATCGCTTGGGAAATCCTTGCTGCCTGCCGCCTCGCGCGCAGCCGAAGAGCCAACACAAATCACCCAATCGCCAGGAATACAACCGATTGCATCGACTGCAACACTCGGTGTTCCCCCGGCTTTGTCCCTGACCACCAACAAGGGACGATGCCCCATCTCCCTGATTCTATTGGTCGATACCAGTGTTTTTTCAACTCTCATGATTCTCATAACTACCTCGGCAAACCAACCAAATTAATGCCCAGCATCCTGGATTTCATCTTCAATGAACGTACAGCGCTCACTGCCTGCACGATCGCTAACCGCAATTTGGCAATCAAGCAGGCCTTGTGTGCACAGGTGCGCATAACGCCCCCTGATTGCAGCCTTGATGCGGCGACAGCGATGAATGGCGCGTTCACGCGAACCTGGCACTCTTGAAGAATAATGAAAATGTATCAATACTGGCACGGCCAAGCCGTGCTTGATATTGAGGCCGGTAAATATCTTGATCCCGACATCAATATCCGTCGCACCTTCCTCAACGGTGTCAAGATGTGCGAAATAGAACTTATTGCGCAACTGCAGTTCGCTCATCGCTTCACCTACACAAATGAAGCGTTCGTTATGCCCGATAACCGAGTAACGTCCAGCATGATATTGCACGACATACTCGATCTGCGACAGATTGGACTCCAGTAATTGCTGCACCAGTCTTCGCATGCCATCGGACATTCTGCCGTTGCCTTGCGCCCATCCTTCAGAACGCTCCGCTTCGGCAATCATTTCCGCAATCTGTTGCCGTGCGGCATCCGGCGTCATGGATAGCGTCTTGTGATATACCTCACCGCTATCCACATAACGGTATGGATTGACATCGCCTTCCGCATCCGGGAGATGCACACGGATGGCATCGATATCGGTGTCAACGCCAATCAACAGAATTTCGGGTGCAGCGCCACGTCCATATGTGTTCTCAATTGCCACGCGCAGCTCGTTGAGTCGTACCAGCGCAGATTCGACAGCTTTATGATCATTGCTGCCATGCGCAGCACAACCTTGCTGCTGCACATTCGAGCTACTGAAGTGATATACGGCCACCTTCAGGTAATTGCAGTCTTCTCCACCCGGTATTCCACCGGTCAACCGTTCCAGTTCACGATGCGCCCAGTCGGCAACATCCATCTCAACATCAAACATGGCGCCAGCATAAGCCTTCACATACACAGCTTCATCCGGAACAAGCCGCAGCACGAAAGGAAGCAGACCCTGCAAGCGGCCATCTGCACAAGGACTGATATCCAGAGTGTGGTAGCCACAAGCACGCAGGAATGCCATATCCAGTGCCATACGCCCGCGCCATGGAGCCTGGTCAGCGTCTGCGTTTTCTATGCATTCTTTAAAACTGCAGAAAATGCAGTATGAATACAGCGCACGCAGATTCAGGCCTGATACCCAGGCCTCCCCCAGCAAATCCGCTGGCAGCTGATAGCCAAGCTTATCGAGTGCAATAGCCTGCGCACGCGACACAAAATCCAGCTCATGTTGAAAAGCCGAAATGGTTTTCAAAGTTCCCACGATAACGGCGAAACGACCACGCACCTGCTGTTCATACGCAGATAAGTGCTGATTAAGCGCCTGATCAACCAGCGGATGCTCGCATCTTTGATCAGGGCCAATGACACACGCCGGATTCAGCGGTGAGCCTGCTTGGGGAAAAGCCCCTGCGCGACGCATGGCAGCCAATCGTTTACGCGTATTCATGCCTCACTCTCCTTACGCGCGCGCGCCACCTGAAACGGTCACCACAGCACCGCGCACAGCACTGCCCGCCGATCCAGTAATACGGCTTTCCGGAATGGACGGACGCTCAATTTCACGGAATTGCTGCGCATTGGCACCGAAACCGCGCGGTTCTCCCCGCATTGACATGTTACGCATCAATGAAGAAGCCCCTTCAGTACCGGTCACCCGGCTTTGCGCATGCCAGGCATCACCAGTAATACGAGTGCCTGCTTGGCTGCCTTCGCCGGTCAGCCGTCTGGCTGCCGCCAGTTTTTCTTCCTGCTCGACCATCACGTTTCTGGTATCGAGATGACGGAACTCGGGTGTTCCAGTAATAAGGCCACTGGCTTTATTGACCGGCCCGGTGATGCGTTCGCTGTTATAAGCTGTTCCAGTGATATCTCCCAAACCTGTACGACGCTCCCAGGCTTGCTGAGCTGGCGACTTGATACTGAAATCGGCCGGCGCAGGCGGTTTGGGTGGCTCGACACGGGCGCGATCCTGAGAAATAAAGCGGTTACTGGTCAAACAATGGCCAGCAACATTGTCCGCCCCGACATATGGTGTTCCGGTAACTGGCTCACAAGCACCACGTTCATCACCGGTCATAGCCGAACCACCCGCACCAGGACGGTCTCCTGTCACCAGTGCAGCGGGTATGACGGCACTATCGCGTGTCCGTGTTTCCTGAGCAAGCGTTTCAGCAGGTTCGCAGAAACTGTTGTACTGACCACGGCCGATATAAGGCGTCCCGCTGACGGGTGAACAGCTGCCATACTCATTCCCGGTGACGGTGTTAGAACGCCCAACATTGCTACCGGAAATGGGCTGACCCTTCCAGGTCTGATCGACCGCAACATGAGATACCGGAGAGGCTGCATCGCTAACACTGCCGGTCTTCTGGCCAGCGTCGGCATAATCTGATCCGGTGACAGGCAGGCTCTCCCCTCTGACGTCACCGACTTCCTTTGGGCTGCGATTCACCATGTTCTGGGCCGCACGCATCCTGCGCGCCTCATTGGTGGCACACAAGTCTCCAAAATCGGATGCAGTATAATACTGACTTCCAGTAATGGCACGGCAAGAGCCTGGTTCGTCACCGGTCACCTTGCTGGATCGGCCTACTTCTGAACCAGAGACAGCCTGATGGCCACGCGACGACATGACACTGACCTTGCGTGACATCTCCGGCGGATCGATCTTGCAAGTATCCTGATACTGCTCTGCGGCGAGATACTGCGTACCGGTAATGTTGTGGCAAATTCCAGGTTCATCACCAGTAATTCTAGCCGTATGACCCACAGCGGTACCCGTTACGGCCTTTCCTTGGAAGGTATGGGTAGTCGCCACTTTTTCCGGCGCTGTATCAACGGCAAGCTGCGCATAATTCGTGCCAGTAATTGCCCGATCGGCGCCTGATTCACCGCCAGTCGTTCTCGAAGGACGCTCCACTTGAGTGCCTGTGACAGTTTTGCCCTTGTCAGTTTGCACTACACCGATCTTGGCAGGCGCTGGACTTGGGCGACTCGCACAAAACTCGTCAAAACGCTCCGTGGATAAATATTCCGTGCCAGTCACATTGCGACAAGCACCATGTTCATCACCCGTCACCTTGAGTGAGCGGCCCACTTCAGTTCCCGTGACTTTATGCTCACTCAGTGTTGTGCTGACACCCACTTTTGCAGGACCGGGTTGCGGTTGCGTATGGCAAATCTGATCGAACTGTTCAAGCCCGATATATTCCGTACCCGTAACCGCCCGGCAGGATCCAGGCTCATTGCCGGTAATTTTCTGGCTACGCTCCACCATGGTACCGGTGACTGTCTGCCCAGATAGGGTATGGCCCTCCTCAACTTTGGGCGGAACCGGCTGATCTGAAGCCGAACGCGTACGACCACTTGAACGCGATCCTTTAGGACCCGTATTGGCCAGTCCTTCAGTGGACCGAGCCGATCGACGTTGCATCGCCACCTGACGACCTGTCGCGCCTTTGGTCACTGCTGCCTGGCGAGGTTTGTTTGATACCGCAGCAGTCATTTTGGTTGCCTGCACGATTCGTTTCAGTCCAGTCTTGCCCTCTTGTGCCATAACGGCACGGCGAGCACGCGCGAGCATGCGCCCTGTCACATTATCGGTTGGCTTCACATTCAATGCGGAAACGCCTGCTGCAGAAATCTTGGCCACCTGCGCTACGCGTTTCAGACCCGTTTTGCCTTCCTGCGCCATGGCGGCACGACGAATCCGGGCCAGTGCGCGCCCGCTCAAATCCTCTGCTGGTTTCACGTCTAAACCACCGACCGTGAATCCCATGGCGTTACTGGATTGACTCATGCTCGCCGCGGCATTCGCCTTGACCGAATCGCACGCCTCATTGCCGCACTCACAGGCGCGACAACCACATGACTGGGTCAAACCCTCTGATTCAGCCATGACTGGAGTCTCCTGGACTGCAACGTGTTGCCGAGCCGCGCGTGTACGTCCACTCATATTCGATGATGCAGATTTGATTGCGGACTTTCCTTTTTGACTCATGGCACTACGTCGAGCGCGGCTGATGCTGCGGCCGCTTGCCACATCCACAACCGGCCTGATCTGCGCAGCGTCAGAATTAGGTGCGACGCATTCGACTGACGGCACAGCAGATGCTGAAGTATTAGTTTTGCGTGCAACGGCTGGTTGCCGAATCGAGCCCCGATTAGTCAGACCAGCCTTGCCATATTGCGCCATAACCTGGCGTCGCCGCAAAGCCAGATCACGCCCTGACAAGGTAGCACCAGCAGTGCTTTCAGTGTCTTGCCTCATCACGTACCTCTAACTGTTGATTGAATAGAAATTCGCTCAGCGATAAACGACAAAAGCTGTCCCTTGACTTTGGGTATAGTTGTCGTAGGCAAGGAAGCGCACGACATGATCCGGAAATTCGCGGTGGCAGGCATCCAGTTCGGCCAGCACGGCATCAACCGATTGCTCGCCAAACAGCGGCAGTTTCCACATATACCAGAAATTGCTGGTTGCGGCGGCACCTTTCTCAGTGTGCTCAACTGCAGGATTCCATCCCTGGCTGATGGCATAGGCAATCTGCCGACGCACCTGATCGGGTGTCATCTGCGGCAAATAGGAAAAGGTTTCGTATTTTTTTGTTACTTTATAGGCTTGAACGGTCATGTCAGTATCCTTTTTTATTGAAGTAGACTGGATCAGAATTCATGATTTCACCATACAGCCGGTGCATTGGGCCGTCTCATGAATCCATGATCCCTACAAACAAATTACTTGTGCGCAACATCCAGTTTGTCGACAGTATCGAACTCAAATTTGATTTCTTTCCAGGTTTCCATCGCGATCTTGAGTTCTGGCGAGTGCTGTGCTGCGGCAGTCAGGATTTCCTTCCCTTCTTTTTCCACTTGGCGGCCTTCATTACGCGCTTGCACACAAGCTTCGAGTGCAACACGGTTGGCAGCAGCACCAGCAGCATTCCCCCATGGGTGGCCTAACGTCCCTCCACCGAACTGCAATACGGAGTCATCATTGAAAATCGCAACCAACGCAGGCATGTGCCAAACATGGATACCGCCCGACGCAACAGGGAATACACCTGGCATGGAACCCCAGTCCTGATCAAAGAAAATGCCGCGTCCGCGGTCTTCTGGCACAAATGATTCGCGCATGAGATCGATCCAGCCAAGCGTCGCTTCCCGGTCCCCTTCCAACTTGCCCACAACGGTACCTGAATGTAGATGATCGCCACCTGACAAACGCAGAATTTTGGTCAATACACGGAAGTGGATACCATGATGCGGGTTGCGATCGAGTACAGCATGCATCGCACGATGGATGTGCAGCAACATACCATTGTCACGACACCAGTTAGCCAGTCCGGTATTTGCGCAGAAGCCCCCAGTGATGTAGTCATGCATGATGATTGGCGCGCCAATTTCTTTTGCATACTCGGCGCGCTTGTACATTTCTTCCGGTGTGGGCGCGGTCACGTTCAGGTAATGGCCCTTGCGTTCGCCGGTTTCCGCCTCGGCTTTCAGGATAGCTTCCATCACGAAGTCAAAACGCTGACGCCAGCGCATGAATGGCTGGCTATTGATGTTTTCATCATCCTTGGTGAAATCAAGGCCGCCACGCAGGCATTCGTATACAGCCCGGCCGTAGTTTTTTCCGGAAAGCCCCAGCTTCGGCTTGATCGTACAACCCAGCAGCGGACGGCCATATTTGTTCATGACATCTCTTTCAACCTGGATACCATTGGGCGGGCCGCCACATGTCTTGACATAGGCGATTGGAAAGCGGATATCTTCGAGACGCAACGCGCGTATCGCCTTGAAGCCAAATACGTTGCCGACCAACGAGGTGAACACGTTGACCACCGAACCTTCTTCAAACAAATCGATCGGATAGGCGATGAACGCATAGAAGCAGGTATCGTCTCCAGGCACGTCCTCAATGTGATAGGCGCGTCCTTTATAGTAATCCAGATCGGTCAACAAATCGGTCCAGACGGTGGTCCAGGTACCTGTTGATGACTCGGCCGCAACCGCTGCAGCCGCTTCCTCACGATCGACACCAGGTTGGGGGGTGATTTTGAAACAAGCCAGAAGATCCGTATCTAAAGGCGTATATTCCGGCATCCAGTAGGTTTGTCGGTATTCTTTTACACCGGCACTGTATGTTTTAGCAGCCATCTTGCAATTTCCTATCATTGAAAGCCCTGCAGATCACCCGGCATCAATCCCGGCAACCAGAGAGCGGAGAATTATTAAAAGGAACCATTTGTAATTCTGGTTCTGGATTATATGTTGTACTTATCAATAAGACTAATTAATAATTCCGATGGTTATCATAAAAATTTCCTATATTGCAACTCACACTCCTCATTTAGCCCTATGTCGCATATTACCTTGCATCAACTGAAAGTCTTCGAATCGGTCGC
Organism: Nitrosomonas halophila; assembly: GCF_900107165.1. Lineage (GTDB taxonomy): Bacteria > Pseudomonadota > Gammaproteobacteria > Burkholderiales > Nitrosomonadaceae > Nitrosomonas > Nitrosomonas halophila. The sequence goes on along the minus strand of NZ_FNOY01000001.1, from coordinate 100,090 downwards.
ACGCCATTCAAGCTTTACGCGCGCAGCCGAAGAACTCTTTCTTACCCAGCCGACAGTCTCTCTGCAAATCAAACAACTAGAGAACCTGGTTGGGCTGCCGTTATTTGAACAGATGGGTAAGCGCATTTATTTGACCGAAGCCGGCCAAGAGCTCTATCAATACAGCCGCGCCATTGCGCAGCTGATCGCCGACATGGAGCTTGCACTGGATGAACTAAAAGGACTGGAACGCGGGAAACTCAATATCTCCGTGGTCAGTACGGCCAACTATTTTACGCCCCATCTATTAGCCAAATTTTGTCAGCGCTATCAGGGCATCACTGTCAGCCTCAACGTTTCCAATCGCGAAAATGTCCTCAGACAGCTGGCGGACAATCTGACCGATTTAGCTATCATGGGACAGCCGCCCGATGGATTGGATATCGTTTCCGAGTCATTCATGGAAAACCCATTGGTAATTATTGCCCCACCCAACCACTCCTTGTGCGGGCAGCAAAAAATCCCTGTAAAACGGCTGGCGCAGGAAGTTTTTCTCGTGCGCGAGCCGGGTTCGGGCACACGCAATGCAATGGAACGTTTCTTCGCGGAGCAGCAAATTACAATCAACCGAGGCATGGAAACCGATACCTCTGAAGCCATCAAACAGGCTGTTCAGGCAGGCATGGGTCTGGGCATCATGTCACGCCATACGATCGAATTAGAGTTGATTACGAATCGCCTCAAGATTCTGGATGTACAAGGATTTCCCATCATGCGCCACTGGCATATTGTGCACCGGAAGAATAAACGTTTCTCCAATGTAGCAAAAACATTTAAGGAATTCCTGCTCAAAGAGGCGCCAGAGCTAATGCCCTGAGCATTATCCTCAGATACGTGTAGTTGCATTCCGACACAGTGGCTGCGCCCCCTAAAATGCAGACTATGATAGGATGCGCAACAGCAATTGGACTCGGGACTGCGGCCTTGATGCGTCCAAAGTGCAGCAAGAATGCTCCCGAGTGAACACCCTATGCACTTAAAATCGACCAGGCAATATCAACCGACACTTGTTCAAAGACATACATAGTATGCAAATACACAAGCGCATAGTCATGTTGAAGCCGGCTTGCGGTGAGGGACTGTCTCGGAGAAACCCACATTTGCATTTGTTACCACAAATGCATTAGTAACAGGATGTGACGGCAACCCAAAAAAGATGCTCTCACGCGCTACTGTGCAAGTATTCTCATCAACCGCCACTCGGATCAGATGATAGTAACGGTTTCTTCATCAGGACTATCCCGGTTTAACCTGCCCGCTCGGATACCCAGCGCTGCCTCGTCCGGCCATAATCGGCAGCGACTTCGGAACCCGCAATTGCTATCGAAACGAACAAAGAACCATTGCTCCCTAGCCTTTGCAATCGAACCGCCCTCGGCACATGCAAAGTATATTCTGACCAACTGATTCCATGAGATAAAAAGAAAACTTTATGGCGAGCACACATCACCCCAGCAGCAAAATTCGGCCGACTGCCCGCATGGCAGATATTCTTCGGTTGGAAAAAAGCGATATCATCATCCTGATGGCGCTCATGCTAGGTGTAGGCTTGATCAACCTTGCTGTTCCCATAACCATCCAGACCTTTATCAATACCGTCACCATGGGAAGCTTGATCAAGCCTTTGGTGATCATATCGTTCATGCTTTTTGTGTTTCTCTCCCTGGTAGGTTTTTTGTATGCGCTGGAATTTTATGTCGTCGAACTTATTCAGAGAAGACTTTTCGTCCGCACCGCCTTTAATATTGCTGAGAAAATCAGCATGGCGCGCCTGCATATGTATGAACGCAACAATATGGTTGAGCTGGTCAACCGATTTTTTGAAGTCACCACCGTTCAGAAATCATTGGGCACACTCCTTACAACTGGCGTAGCAACCATATTCCAAGGCTTGACCGGAAGTGTGCTTTTGATTTTTTATAGTGTTTATTTCGGTGTGATGGCCATCATAATCATTATGGTTATTCTGTTTATCGTCTTTGTCATTGGCAGGAGAGGAGAGATGACAGCCATCAGTGAATCACATGCCAAATACTCGCTCGCTGCCTGGCTGGAGACTATCGCGCGCAGTCTCAATACCTTCAGATTCTCTTCCGGCGAGGGTTTCGCCATGCAGCATGTCGATGTCTTGTCAAAGCATTACCTGGAAAAACGTCAAAGCCACTTCAGAATTCTCTTCTCCCAATTAATTGGAGGCGTCTTCATCTATGCTGTAGGCGGCACAACCATGTTAGCATTGGGCGGAGTGCTTGTCGTCACAGGTGAAATTAATCTGGGTCAGTTCGTGGCAGCAGAACTGATCATTTTTACTGTCATGGCTTCCTTTCTGCGCTTTATTGGTCAACTTGAGTATTATTATGACTTGCTTGCAGGCTTGGATAAACTTGGCATCATCCAGGATCTTCCCCAGGAACGCACAAATGGCAGCCCGGTTCAAATCACTGGTCCGCTCAAGCTTGAATTATTTGAAGTCTGCACAGAAGCCGCTAGTGACAGGGTGATCACAAACGATATCACCTTCCAGCTGGAAGCGGGTAGGGACATTGCCATTCTGGGTGCTGACGGCAGCGGCAAATCCAAACTCGCCCAAGTGATTGTGGGCTTGCGGCAACCCGTGCATGGACGCGTGCAACTGAACAACATTGATCTCAATTTACTCAATATCGAGGCAATTCGCAAACATATCGTACTCCTCCACAAAGTGGAAATTATAGAAGCCTCAATCCGCGATAATGTAAAAATTTGGAAACCCGATACGGATATCGAGAACATATCAGCAGTACTGGAGCAGTTGGGTTTGCTTGACGCAATCACCCGTCTCGAGCACGGCGCGGAAACCAAGCTGCATTTCTCCGGTGCGCCGCTGATTAGAGATCAAGCAAAGCTACTGATGATTGCACGCGCAGTGGTCGCCCAGCCCGCCTTGCTACTGATCAATGAGCTACTGGACACACTGGAACAGGAATCTCTGGACAAAGCCCTTGCCGTGCTACGCAATCAGCCGTTTACTCTGGTCATTCTGACGCGCTCCAGTGCCATTGCCAATCAATGCGAGCGCGTCATATCCCTGGAAGCAAAATACCGTCGAACATGAAAAACCCACCCGCCAGCAAACGGTACTCTGCGCTGCTAGAAGTAGAAACGCCCACATTTGTCAAATCACTCACCAAGTTCCTGAGTGTCTCATTCTTTATTATCCAGTTATTAATGCTTTTTCTGCCTTGGCAACAGAACATTGTCGCTCATGGTTTTGTGACGGCATATATTCCCCAGGAACGCATGCAATCAGTCGATGCACCGGTCAGCGGCACCATCCAGAAATGGCATGTACTGGAAGGGTCGAAAGTCGTGGCGGGCGACATCCTGGTCGAAATCAGCGATATCGATCCCCTATTCAAAGATCGCCTCAGGGCACAGCTGGAGGCAAGCCAGAATCGGCTCAAGGCAAAAGAAGATGAACTGCAATCTTATCAGATACAGCTTCAGAATCTGTTGGCCGTCCGAGATGCCCGGATCGCCGCTGCGCAATATAAAATGGATATTGCCAAGCAAAAAGTGCTGGCCACATCAGAAAATATTGTTTCCGCGCAGGCAACACTGGATGCCGCGCAATTTCAGCTGAAACGCATGCAGCGGCTGTTAAGTGATGGCCTGGTATCGAAACGGGACAAAGAAATTGCCGAACGCGATGAAATCATTGCCAGACGTCACTTGAACAGCACTCGGGCACAGTATGACTCTGCGCTCGCAGAAGAAAAATCCACCCAAGCGGAATTGCAACAGGTACGCGCAGACGCACAAACCTCGATTGATGCGGTTAACGCGATAACCAACAGAATCCGCTCCGAAATTGCCGACAGTCGCATCAGCCTGGCCACAGCAGAAACCAATCTGTCCAGACAGAAAGCACAGCTTGTTAGAGCGCCACGAAACGGAACCGTTTTCAGGGTACCGATCAACTCCCAGTCCCGAGTCGTCACACAAGGACAACCCCTGTTGACCATTATCCCGGATACTCACCAACGGGCGGTTGCGCTGATGGTCGATGGCCTGGATGCCGCACTGATCAGCCCGGGCAGCAAGGTACGGATTGAATTCGAGGGCTGGCCAGCCATTCAGATTGCCGGCTGGCCGAGTGTGGCTTTGGGCACATTCGGTGGCGTAGTATCTTTTGTGGATACCAATGATGATGGCACTGGTAATTTCCGGATTATGGTAGTACCGGATGAAACCGTACAAACCTGGCCGTCAAACCGCTTCCTACGGCAAGGTGCGACTGCGAAAGGCTGGATATTGCTGGAAGAAGTCACGGTGGGCTATGAAATTTGGCGTATTTTCAACGACTTCCCACCAAGATTACCTGACCCGTCACTACATCAATCTAGAACGAGTCCTGCCGCCAAGGTAAAAACAGCCGAGTTTGCTCCCCTAAAACGCGAGATTTCACATTGATTGATAGGCGCTCAAACCTGGCTGTTTATGTACTCATGAGCCATTTCCACCCTGAAATTCCATTGGCTCAACTAGAACTGCAACTAGAATCTATTTACGGATTTCGGACAGAATTTCCATATTTTGAGCCACGATACTTTATAGTTGATAATATAAGCTTACTCAGATGAAACCTCTTTTTAGCAGTCATAGAGGCCTTGTCTTTCGATTACTCTTAGCATTATTACTGATATTCGCCGCCATGCGCACCCATCCGGACGACCAGCCGGCCGTGGATAGCGACAATCGGGCCACACAGCGCCTGAATCGCGAGGAGAGTCTGTTATTGCGTGACTTTGCAACCGAAATCGACGCTACCCTAGAACATCATATTGAAACCAAGCCTTTGATCCCCCTGCCGGCACATAAATCAACCCTCAAAATAGATGTTCACAAGGCCTTGTCCGGTGTCACTAGCCAAATGGATGATAGGGAAAAGCGTTCTGATCAGCATAATTTATCGATTCCAGAAATTCGCAAAATTGCCCTGGAAAACAATCTCTCTCTCAAAATCGCCAATATCGAACCTGTCATTGCCGAGACTGCCGTTGGAGAAGAGCGGGCAAAATTCGACAATATCATTTTTGCCAATGCCAATCTGAGGCACTTGGACGCACCCGGTATTGGCGGTGATAATGTCAAGCTCTCCTCTTCCAATCCATTGCTCGATGATCAACGGGTCAAACTCTCGCTCGAACCACAGAAAATTGAACAACTTAACGCTGAAGCGGGCATCGCCATTCCACTTCGCACAGGAGGTGTCGTAACACTCAGCTCGCCGATTGAACGCAAGATAACCAAAGGTCAGCTGGATTCGGATGAATTTCGCAGCGCACTGCGCTTCTCCATCAGCCAGCCGCTGTTAAGAAATGCTGGTATTGCCGTGAATGAAGCCAGCATCAATATCGCTCACTATGAACGGCGAGCAGTTGATATGAGAACCCGGCTGCAATCGATACGGGTCATTTCGATCATTGATAAGGCTTATTGGGAGCTATACGCTGCCTGGGCTGAGCTGGATGTCAGGCGACAACAATATGAGCTGGCTAACCAGAATCTCACCATGGTGCAAAGGCGAGTTGATGAAGGACTCACCGCGGCCATTGAAATCAGCCGTGCCGAAATTGGGGTGACTGACCGGGTCGAGTCGCTGATCATCGCCAATACCAAACTCAAGCTCAACCAGCGCCAATTAAAATTTCTACTCAATGATCAAACCTACACAATCGACTCAGACATCCATATTGTGCCGACTACCACCCCGACATTGGTTTACTATAACCTCGATCGCAAACAGATCGCCTCACTGGCGCTCGATGGCCGGCTGGAATTGCTTGAGCTGGAACTGAGATTGGCAGCCGATCTCACCAGAATAGAATTTCTGGAAAATCAAACCCTGCCACTTTTCACCCTGGATTATAGCTATGGTGCACTATCCAATTCCCGTGGCAGCTTCAGTCAGACATACGAAGATGTCGTCCGCAACCGCTTTAACGACTGGTCGATTGGCCTGCGTTTTGAATTGCCCATGACCAACGAGGCCCGCCGGATGCAACTGCAAAGAGCCGTGCAGCAACGCATACAGCGCTTGACCACGAAAACCCTGCAAGAACAAGTTGTCCTCAGGGAAATTTATGATGTGTTTGACCAGGTTGAGCAAAACTGGCAGCGCATCCTTGCCACCAGGCAACAGGTAATATTGGCCGGCATCAACTACGAAGCCGAACTCAAGCAATTCAAGGAAGGCCTGAGGACGATGACGGAAGTCCTGGAAATGCTCACCCTATTGGGCGAAGCGCAGATAAAGGAAATCAATGCCGTCAGGGATTATCAGGCAGCATTGATCGATCTCGCCTATGCGACAGGGACACTCCTTGGCTATAGCCGGGTTGAATTCTAACGACTTTATCACCACCACTTACTTTACAATACGGCCAGAATCGGGATACACCAAGCAAGGCACGTACCCGCTGGTCAGCACATACCGCCCAAAGCAACCAAATAAGCCGCATAAATGATGCTTGAATAATCGCAAACTCCAGGACTTATGCCAAAATCAAAATCAAAAAGACAACGGCCGCTAAAACAGTCACAGTCATCGGCCAAACTATTACGTGACGTGGCCGCTGCCATGAAATTATGCGACAAAGGCGAGGCAGACGTTGCCCAGCAGCAATTGCTGGCATTGGTCGCCAAGCATCCTCGTAGCAAGCCAGTGCTGTACGCTTTGGTCGATGTAAGTCACACCATACAGAATTGGCACAACTTTGCCTTTTACAACGAGCGATTGTTGCCGCTGGAGCGCGGTGAGGATAGGGAATTCACGTTAAATAACCTGATGGCCGTCTTCACCCAATTATTCTACCCGGGGCTTGCCTGGCACTACGCCAGAGAGTTGGTCGCCCAGTACCCAGATTCCGAATATGAAGAGCAAGCTCGATCTTTTATAAAGACAACCGAACCTTTTTTAAAACAGGAAACTGATGAATTAATCGGTGACCTAGCGTTCACCCAAGAAGAAAAATTTAAACTCAGGGTGCTGCACGACCGGATGCGGTTCTTAACCGAGACGGGGCACCCAGCAGAAGCCATCAGCATAGCTGAGCAGCTGCTGGAAAAAATCCCCAACCTCGCGCCCGTTCTCAATAACCTCAGCCTATCTCAGTACATGCTGGGGGATGTAGACCAGGCAATCGCCACAGCGCAAAAGGTAATCGCACAAGATACAGATAACTTCCATGCCCTGAGCAATCTGGTGCGCTATCACTTTTTGACGGCACAGCTCGATCAAGCACAAACCTATGCCCACCGCCTGCAGCAAATCGACAGCAACAATCCTGATTTTGAGCCAAAACAGGCTGAAGCATTCGCCTTTCTCGGCGATGATAAAAAAGTGTGGGCGGTATATCAGCGAGCAAAAACAAAGGGTCACGAAACCCACCCCGTTCTGCTGCATCTGGCAGCCGTCGCTTCCTACCGGCTGGGTAATGAAAAAAAAGCATGGCAATTATGGCAACAAGCCGTGAAACTACACCCGGGATTTAGCATGGCGCAAGAAAGCTTGGCTGAGAAACCGCTACCTGCCGGTGAACGCAATGTGCCTTGGTACTGGCCGCTCGAATACTGGCTTCCTCAAAATTTCCGGCAGCTATTGAAATTGGGCCAGTGTATGGGGAAAGATATCCAACATCTGAGTGCGAGGGAAATTGAACGAGCCATGAAATCCATGCTGGCGGAACGGCCGTATTTAGTCAAACTGTTCCCCCATATATTAGAGCGCGGCGACCGACATGCGCGTCAATTTACTCTCAACCTTATTCGGGTTGTCGCTTCCCCCGAACTGCTGCAGCTGCTGTATGATTTTGCTCAGAGCCCGCATGGCAGCGATAGCCTACGCCTGGAAGCCGCCCAGTTCATCAACCAGGATCATCCAGCCATGCTACCAGAAGATAGAACCATACCCATGTGGATCGGTGGCAAGCAAACAGAACTGTTCATGATGGGGTTTCAAATTACCGATGAGCCCGAATGGGTCGAAGGGGTTTCTGAAGCCGTGATGGATAAACACCAAGCTGCATACGATTTACTGATGGATGAAAAACCGAAAGCGGCCGAAAAGCTGTTGAAGGAGATTATTGCCGAAGCACCTGACTTCTACACAGCCTACAACCAGCTGGCAGTTGCTTATGAAAAGCAAGGACGCCACCAGGAAGCGCGGAAGCTAATAGAAAAGACCCATGAACGATTCCCCGATTATCTCTTTGCTCGCGTTGGCTTGGCCAGGATGAAATTAAAAGACAAGGAGCTTGAAGCTGCACGCAATCTATTGAAGCCGCTGCTAAAAAGGCCAGAATTGCACATTAGCGAATTTCGGGCCTTGGTCCGTGCCGAAATGGATATTGCCCTGGCCGATAACAAGACCGAAACAGCCCGTGCCTGGCTGGGAATATGGCAGCAAGTCGAGGATGACCATCCAGAGCTTATCGAGTGGAAAACGCGTATTGATGGACCTGACAAGCTGCTGACGGGTTTAATAAAGCAGTTCGCCGGCGGGAAAAACTATAACGAATAATATAGCGATGGATAGCGTTTCAAGTCATTTGGTGCGATTTCAGCCTTTCTTCAACAATACCATCATCGCTCCGCCGCCTCCATCTTCCTGCCTAGCCTGGCAAAAAGCAAGCACCGCCTCACATTGTGCCAACCAGCCGCCAATTAGAGCCTTGAGCACCGGCTGCCGGTCCTTCGACCCATGCCCTCTGCCATGGATGATGCGCACACATCGGTACCCTTGTTGTGCGCATCTCTCCAGGAACCAGGCCAACTTTCTACGCGCCGCCTCTCTCGTCAAACCATGCAAGTCCAGTTCGGCCTGGACATGCCAATAGCCGCTTCGCAATCTGCGCAAACCATTTCGCTGGAGGCCGGGGCGCACAAACGACCACTCTCCCTCCTCGGCCATCTCGAATGCATAGTGATCGGAAAACGTATCTTCCAGGACACTGGGCGCCGCTCTCTTGGGTCGGGGAACGGGTCTCGGTTTTGGCCGGTCGTGTTCCACCCTGGCGGATGTCTGCAAGGGCTTTACGCCTCGCATCGCCTCTCGAAACAATGCTGCATCATCCAGCTCAGCCTCTTTATTAAGGCCGGATGGTTGATTGCCTGCCTTCATCCGTACATCTGCAGTGGCGCCTGTTGCATGTTTGATCTGCCACAAGAAACACTTCCTGCCCTACCTTCAGCCCTAGAAAACAGTTCGTCGGCAGTACTCGGTCGCACCATGATCGAACCGTTTTTCATACTGATACCGAAGATGCCGAATTTCCCATCAATCGGCATTCTCCAAGTATCTTTCAGCGTCCAATGCCGCCATGCAGCCGGTACCCGCACTGGTAACAGCCTGGCGGTAAATATGATCCTGCACATCTCCCGCAGCGAATACGCCGGGTATGCTCGTCGCGGTGGCATTGCCCTCATTTCCGCCACGCGTCACTATATAGCCATTATGCATGTCCAGCTGCCCCTGGAAAAGATCGGTATTGGGATGATGGCCAATGGCGATAAACACCCCTTGCAAATCCAGGTCACGCACCGCGTCTTCCTGAGTATGGCGGACGCGAATGCCTGTCACGCCGGATTCGTTACCGAGGACTTCTTCCAATACCTGATTCAGAGCCAATTCAATTTTGCCGCTTTTAACTCTGTCCATCAGCTTATCTATCAGGATTTTCTCTGAACGAAACTTGTCTCGCCGATGTACCACGGTCACTTTGCGCGCGATATTCGAAAGATATAATGCCTCTTCCACGGCGGTATTGCCTCCCCCGATCACGGCCACATCTTGCTCTTTGTAAAAAAAGCCATCGCAAGTTGCACAGGCTGAAACCCCCTTGCCCATAAATGCTTCCTCCGAAGGAAGGCCGAGATATTTTGCGGACGCACCCGTGGCAATGATCAAGGCATCACAACTATAGGTTCCCTGATCGCCGACCAACGTGAATGGTTTCTCCAACAATTTAGCAGTATGAATATGGTCAAACACGATTTCCGTTTGGAAACGCTCTGCATGCTTTTGAAAACGTTCCATCAGTTCCGGACCCTGCACGCCCATGGCATCGGCCGGCCAGTTATCCACATCGGTCGTCGTCATGAGTTGACCACCTTGCGCAAGCCCGGTAATGACAACCGGATGGAGATTGGCACGGGCAGCATAAATCGCTGCCGTATAGCCAGCAGGCCCTGAACCGAGAATGATCAATTTTGAGTGTTTAGTTGTTGTCATGATTGAATAAAATAGTATTGATTCCAGGAAGATGAAACTTGATAAGTTGCGCAGCCGCATCGCCCGCCGGGCAATACTAGCCAAGCAATCTCTACTACCCGTGATGTGCTGATAAGTGCCTACTTGCCATGGGCACCGCTTGATGAATCCATTGGCATTTTCTTGAGCACAATAAAATACTCGAATACCTTTAAATCGCCAGCCGATGCCTTGGGGCGGGCAATCATCAATGCGCGCTCTTGCTCACTTTTGTCATTCAGCAATAAATCGCTTGCGTTGAGCGGATGATTGGGGAAATACATCTGGGTTGTAAGCGGCATATAATCCGGGTGAGCAACCTTGAAATGGATATGCGGCGGCCGCACCCAATTGACCGTTGCGGGATAGGCGCCAGGAAATACTGTTCTGAATAAAAAAGCACCCTCTGCATCCGTCAATACAACAGCATATCCCTGAAAATCCGGATCGATTGGTGCTGGATTGGGATCATAAGGATGCTGATAGCGCCCGGCTGCATTGGCTTGCCAGATTTCTACCTGCGCCCCCCTGATGGGACCGCCCTGAGTATCAGTCACAGTCCCTGTCAGCAATATATGTCTGCCCTGCGCGAGAGCCTGCCGGTCGCCAATACGCGTCAAATCATGATCCTGATCACTCAAGCGGCTCATGGGATAAAACGGCCCCTCAATTTCGGCGGGCGTTACCGGGAAATTCTTTTTTGCCATGACTGGGTATGCTCGAACGGAGAAGCAGCTTGCCAGGCTGGCCAACAGCCCATACTTGAGCAACATTCTCCGCGATCCACTTTCCATATTAACCTAAATTCATCAGTTGAGCAGACGCTGCAGAAGGCAATTTGCTTGGTATGGACCCCCGTGCAGCACCGCGCCTTGGCGTTTCCCTTGCATAGTGTTCGGTTGCTGTCAAGCACCTTAAGAAACGCACACCCCGGTTCATCAGGTCAATGATTCAGGCGCACCACCGCAGATTGGCATACACCTACAATTTCTGCTCGAGCCAACCAGGCACGCTCGCCAATGCCTGCGGCAGTTTTTCCGGCATGCTGCCACCTGCCTGCGCCATATCCGCGCGCCCACCACCTTTGCCTCCTACCTGTTGCGCCACGAAATTAACCAGATCACCCGCCTTCAGTTTCGCTGTTAGATCATCTGACACACCGGCTATAAGCGAAACCTTATTGTTCTCGGTTGTTCCCAGCACCACAACACAGGATTTCAATTTTTGCTTGAAATTGTCCAATGCTTCCCGCATGGTCTTTGCATTGCCCCCCTCAAGCTTGGCGGCCAGCACTCGAACCCCTTTGACCTCCTGCGCATCCTCGATTAAAGCAGACCCCTGCAACCCCGCCAGTTTCGATTGCAAGATAGCAATCTCCTTTTCCATCTGTTTGACGTGATCCAGTATCTGCGACAATTTATACGCGACTTCCTGCGGCGCGGCTTTTAGTGCGCCGGCGATTTCCAGAAGCTGTTGCTCCTGCCGTTGGCTGTACGCCAGAGCGGCGTCTCCGGTGACGGCCTCGATGCGGCGGATACCGGCGGCGACACCCGACTCTGCAACGATCCGGAAAAAACCGATATCGCCACTATGTGCGACATGGGTGCCACCGCACAACTCGGTCGAAAATGCCCCCATTTCCACCACCCGCACCGTATCACCATATTTTTCACCAAAGAGCGCAATGGCTCCCTTTTTGACCGCTTCATCATACGCCATCGATTGTGTTGCAACCCTGTGATTCTGGCGAATATGCGCATTGACAAGGTTTTCCACTGCGCGAATTTCATCGGCTTGCATGGCGCTGTGATGCGAAAAATCAAAACGCAGCCGATTCGCATCGACCAATGAGCCCTTTTGGGTGACATGCTTGCCCAGCACTTGGCGCAAGGCTGCATGCAGCAAGTGTGTTGCGGAATGGTTATAGGCAGTATGGATACGCGCGCTGGGATCGACCTTGGCCACAACCGCATCGCCAACCGCCATCCGACCGCTGCGCAGCAGTCCCTTGTGGCCGAATACATTCGCCTGGATTTTCTGCGTATCCTCCACAGCAAAAGTCCCGCTGCTGGCCAGTAATTCACCACGATCACCGACCTGCCCGCCTGATTCGGCGTAGAAAGGCGTACGCTCAAGCACAATCACGGCCTCTTCGCCCGCCTCGATAAACTCTACGTGGCTGCCCTGCTTGTATAACGCCAGAATCTGCGCATCCTGCTGCAGGGTTTCATAACCATGAAATTCAGTGGGCAGGCCAGTGTATTCAAGACCGGCCTGCATCGAAAATTTTCCACTCGCACGCGCGCGCTCCCGTTGCTGCGCCATGGCCGCCTCAAAGCCAGCCTGATCAATGGCTACCCCCCGCTCTCGGGCGATATCCGCAGTCAGGTCGACCGGGAAACCAAAAGTATCGTACAAGCGAAATACAAGCTCGCCGCCAAGCATTTGTTTTTCCTGACGCAGGACTGCTTCCAGCACCTCCATGCCATTATCCAGCGTTTCCGCAAAACGCTCTTCTTCTTGCCTGAGCACTGCCGTTACATGCTCTTGTGCCGCCATCAGTTCTGGATAAGCCTGCCCCATGACATGTGCCAGATCATTGACCAGCAAATGGAAGAAAGGCTGCTTCTGCCCCAATCGGTAGCCGTGACGGATCGCGCGGCGGATGATACGCCGCAACACATATCCCCGGCCTTCATTGCCGGGAATGACACCATCCGTGACAAGGAATGCACAGGCACGGATATGGTCGGCAATCACCTTGAGCGAATTGCTCGACAGTTCTTGAGTATTCGTCACCCGGGCCGCCGCTGCAATCAGATCACGAAACAAATCGATCTCGTAGTTGCTATGCACCTGTTGCATGACAGCAGCGATACGCTCCAGACCCATACCGGTATCCACCGAAGGTTTCGGCAACGGATGCAATTGGCCGCTGGCATCGCGGTTATATTGCATGAAAACCAAATTCCAGATTTCGATATAGCGATCGCCCTCTGCATCCTTTGATCCTGGCGGACCGCCGGCAACCTCCGGCCCATGATCATAAAAGATCTCTGAACACGGACCACATGGCCCCGTATCTCCCATCTGCCAGAAATTATCCGAAGTGCCGATACGCACCAGCCTGGCAGGCATGATCCCGACTTCATTCAGCCAGATATCGGCCGCTTCATCGTCTTCCGCATAAACAGTCGCCCACAACCGGTCTTTGGGAATACCGAGCGTATCGACCAGAAACTCCCAAGCAAACAGGATGGCGTTACGCTTGAAATAGTCACCAAAACTGAAGTTGCCGAGCATTTCAAAAAAAGTATGGTGACGGGCGGTATAGCCGACATTCTCCAGATCGTTGTGCTTGCCGCCTGCACGCACACAACGCTGGGCGCTGGCGGCACGGACATAGGCGCGCTTATCCTGACCCAGAAAGACATCCTTGAACTGCACCATGCCGGCATTGGTAAACAGCAAGGTGGGATCATTGCCCGGCACAAGTGCGCTGGAAGGTACAATCACATGTCCATGTGACTCGAAGAACTCGAGGAATTTCTGTCTGATTTCGCTGCTTTTCATATTGATATTTTATGTAACCACCTTCCGGATACTGTTTTAATCAGGATCTGTTTTGCGCACCATGGGGCTCAGTTTTCCATTTCGCAATCACGCGACAATACGCGACTGATGGCCTCGGACGAGAAACCCTTGCCTGCCAGAAAACGGATTTGCTGGCTCCGCGCCTTCCAATCAGCCGGCGGCATACCAAATTTTTTACGCAGCAGGGCATGCGCACGGGATACTTCGGTTTGCTTGAGATCTTGTAACGCCGCTGTAATCAAATGCTCGGCAATGCCTTTCATGCGCAACTCATGCTGGATCCGCTTGCTGCCATACTTCAATCGGCGTGCGTGAACCATCTGTTCGACGAACCGCTCGTCCGATAACAGCCGCTGCTGCTCCAAGTCATCCAACAGCACTGTCAATTCCGCGGGCACTTGCGCATAAGCGGATAATTTTTTTTCCAGCTCCTGTCGCGAGTGTTCCCGCCGCGCAAGATAACCCAAAGCGCGAGCATGCAGGCTCAACCTGGCATTCATGCTTGAGGGGAGACCGGCTCCGTTTGAGTCGGTTGGCCTTGGACCAAGTTAACCGCGGCCCGAATTTTCTCCTCGATCTCACGTGCGATATTCTTATGCTCTTTCAGATAGTCGCGCACATTATCCCTACCCTGCCCAATCTTTTCACCATTGTAAGCGTACCAGGCGCCAGATTTCTCGATCAGTTTATGCAACACCCCCAGCTCGATTATTTCGCTCTCACGTGAAATCCCCTCGCCATACAAAATGGCAAAATCCGCTTGCTTGAAGGGGGGTGCCACCTTGTTTTTAACAATTTTAACCCGGGTTTCATTGCCAACCACCTCATCCCCCCGCTTAATCGAGCCGGTGCGGCGGATATCCAATCGCACCGAAGCATAAAATTTCAGTGCATTGCCGCCGGTCGTCGTCTCGGGATTGCCAAACATCACACCAATTTTCATTCGGATCTGATTGATGAAAATCACCATCGTATTACTGCGTTTAATATTGGCGGTCAATTTGCGTAACGCCTGGGACATGAGCCTGGCGTGCAACCCCATCTGCGGCTCACCCATTTCACCTTCTATCTCGGCCCGGGGTGTCAATGCGGCGACAGAATCGACCACGATCACATCCACCGAACCGGACCGCACCAGCATATCGGTAATCTCCAATGCCTGCTCGCCATTATCCGGCTGGGAAATCAACAATTCCTGTACCTTGACACCGATCTTTTGCGCATACTGCGGATCCAGCGCATGCTCGGCATCGATAAACGCGGCCGTCCCGCCAAGCTTCTGCATTTCGGCAATGACTTGCAAAGTCAAAGTGGTTTTGCCGGAAGACTCCGGCCCGTAAATCTCGACAACCCGTCCACGTGGCAACCCGCCCACGCCGAGCGCGATATCCAGCCCCAGTGAACCGGTAGACACCACCTGAATATCATTGGCCACATCGTTGTCACCCAGCCGCATGATTGAACCCTTGCCATATTGTTTCTCGATCTGGGCAAGAGCTGCTGAGAGTGCTTTATTTCTATTTTCGTCCATAATTATCCCTGAGAAAAGCTTGTTAAATTATCGCACATTCGACGGCCTAATAAAAAAGAGCAATACAACGCCAACTGACACGCCAAACCGTGGAATATCGCCAAAAACTTCAAGCAACCGGCTGACCTGCGATATAATCCAGAGCTTGCCGCAGCCAGAAAATTTTTGTTTTCGCTGGCTCAAAAATAAATCATAAAAATTATCGTTCGTTTTCGGTAAAAATTAAGGAGATTAGCCATTCGTATTATTTTGCTAGGCGCGCCGGGAGCGGGCAAAGGTACACAGGCAGCTTACATCCGGGAGCATTTCGCCATTCCACAAATTTCTACAGGAGACATTCTCCGTAACGCTGTCAAGGAAGGTACGGAACTGGGCATCATGGCCCAAAAGATCATGGAATCCGGGGGCTTGGTTTCGGATGACATTATCATCAACCTCGTGCAAGCACGTATCCAAGAGCCCGATTGTGCCAACGGTTTTTTGTTTGACGGATTTCCTCGCACCATTCCCCAGGCTGATGCGCTCAAGGCCGCTGCGGTAGCTATCGATTATGTTGTCGAGATCGATGTGCCTGATGCCGAGATCATAAAACGCCTGTCCGGGCGTCGCGTACACCCATCATCTGGGCGCACCTATCATATCGCGTTCAACCCACCCAAGGTAGCTGACCGAGACGACATCACTGGAGAAGCACTGATTCTGCGTGACGATGACCGCGAAGAAACCGTACGCAAGCGTCTGGAGGTCTACCACCAGCAGACACGCCCCCTCGTCGACTATTATCTCGAGTGGGCAGCGAGCGGCACACAGCATGCCCCTCGCTACATCAAAGTGGCCGGGACCGGCAATGTCGAAACCATACGCAACGACATCCTCACGGCACTCAAATAAACCACAAAAACTTGCTCGTGATGTTCTCTGGACCTTGAAATAATCCGATGGCGTGTTGACCAATGCAGTGATTCGATCATGTAGTAGACTTATTCACGAGCGCTCACTAGCTGAATGCTCTGCTTATGCCAGTGAGTAACAATAAGGTTTTGACTAACCAGGAGAAACGAAAAACATGGCGATAAAAAATGCATTTTATGCTCAGTCCGGTGGCGTAACTGCCGTCATCAACGCCTCAGCTGCCGGTGTGCTGGAAACAGCACGTGCGCACCCGGATAAAATTGGTAAAGTTTACGCGGGTCGCAATGGCATTATCGGAGCACTGACCGAGGATCTCATCGATACGAGCGCAGAATCCGCCGAAGCGATCCGAGCCCTGCGTCACACGCCATCAGGCGCTTTTGGCTCCTGTCGCTACAAACTGAAAAGCCTGGAAGACAACCGGCGTGAATATGAACGCCTGATAGCCGTCTTCAAGGCGCATGACATTGGTTATTTTTTCTACAATGGTGGCGGCGACTCGGCCGACACCTGCCTGAAAGTTTCTCAGTTAGCCAACACCCTCGGCTATCCCATCCAGGCGATTCATGTTCCCAAAACGGTAGATAACGATTTACCCATCACGGACTGCTGCCCGGGATTCGGTTCGGTCGCAAAATATATCGCGGTTTCGACGCGTGAAGCGAGTTTCGATGTTGCCAGCATGGCCAAAACTTCGACCAAGGTATTCATTCTCGAGGTCATGGGACGGCATGCGGGCTGGATCGCAGCAGCGGGCGGACTGGCATCCAGCGAGGATTGCCAAATTCCAATCATCATCCTGTTCCCGGAAGTCGCTTTCAACCAGGAAAAATTCCTGGCAAAAGTCGACCACTATGTCAAGCAATATGGTTATTGCACGGTTGTCGTTTCTGAAGGCGTGAAAGGGGGCGACGGTAAATTTCTCTCCGACCAAGGATTGCGTGACGCTTTCGGTCATGCACAGCTAGGTGGCGTGGCACCGGTGGTGGCAAATATCGTCCGGGATGGCCTGGGACTGAAATATCACTGGGGCGTTGCCGATTATTTGCAGCGCTCGGCGCGCCATATCGCTTCCAGAACGGATGTGGAACAGGCCTATGCCATGGGCAAGGCAGCCGTGGAATATGCAATTGCTGGCCATAATTCAGTGATGCCCACCATCGACCGCACTTCGAGTTCGCCCTATGCCTGGAAAACAGGTATGGCTGAGCTCTCCAAGGTGGCCAATGTAGAAAAAATGATGCCAGCTGATTTTATCAGCGCGGATGGTCTTGGCATTACGGACAAGTGCCGCGAATACCTCGCGCCCCTGATCGAAGGAGAAGACTACCCTCCCTACAAAAATGGGTTGCCCGATTATGTCAGACTGAAAAATACAGCGGTCGACAAAAAACTGGATGAATTCAAAATTTAAAAATGTAGATTTAAGTTGTTATGTATCAAGCAGCTGAACCGATAAAATATGCGGCTTGGCTGCATTGTGATTTAGCTTGTGGATTGATGCGGGGCTATCAGGCCTAGTTCCGCATACATTTGGGTTGGTCTGATTTTAATTGGAGTTTCTTTATGGCAAACGGTTTAACGATAGCAATCCTCAGTGCGATGCTTGCCCTGATTTTCAGTGGCATGTGGATTCGGCGTATTTACGCACAATCCGCTGGCAACGCACGCATGCAGGAAATTGCGGCTGCCGTGCAGGAAGGCGCGTCGGCTTATCTTAAACGTCAGTATATGACAATCAGCATGGTGGGCGTGATCCTGTTTCTTGCCATCGGCCTCGCCCTTTCCTGGGATGTTGCCATCGGCTTCGCCCTTGGTGCAGCGCTTTCTGGCTTGGCCGGCTTCATGGGCATGACGGTCTCAGTTCAAGCCAATGTACGTACCGCCGAAGCGGCGCGCAGCGGATTGAATGAAGCACTGGCCATCGCTTTTCGTGGTGGGGCCGTGACTGGCATGCTGGTGGTTGGACTCGGACTGCTGGGTGTCGCTGGCTATACAGCTATGTTATTCAGTGGTGCAGATGAAAGTGCGTCGATCAGTGAAATCATTCGTCCACTGATCGGTTTTGCCTTTGGGGGCTCACTGATTTCCATCTTTGCCCGGCTGGGTGGCGGCATTTTTACAAAAGGCGCGGACGTCGGCGCGGATCTAGTCGGTAAAGTTGAAGCAGGCATTCCTGAAGATGATCCACGCAACCCTGCGGTCATTGCCGATAACGTGGGCGACAACGTGGGTGACTGTGCAGGCATGGCGGCCGACTTGTTCGAGACCTA
This sequence comes from Nitrosomonas halophila, assembly GCF_900107165.1. Classification (GTDB taxonomy): domain Bacteria; phylum Pseudomonadota; class Gammaproteobacteria; order Burkholderiales; family Nitrosomonadaceae; genus Nitrosomonas; species Nitrosomonas halophila. Next base: position 81,450 of record NZ_FNOY01000001.1, on the reverse strand, counting down.
TGCCGTCACGATCATCGCGACCATGTTGCTGGGTGCACTGCTCTTTCAGACCAACACAGGCAATGCCATCGTTTATCCCCTGATGCTGGGCGCAGCATCCATTGTCGCCTCGATCATTGGCTGCTACTTCGTCAAAATGCGTGAGGGCGGCAAAATCATGAATGCGCTCTATCGTGGACTGGCAGTGGCCGGCGGGATTGCATTCTTTGCTTACCTGCCAGTAACCGTATGGTTCATGGGTGACGCAACCCTGACACTGGGCGACGTCGAAGTAGGCGGCGGCGAGCTGGTCATGCGACTGTTTGCTAGCGCAACGATTGGCCTAGTGCTGACAGGTCTGATGGTCATCATCACCGAATACTATACCTCGACTGAATACCCGCCCGTGCAGCACATCGCCAATGCCTCCACCACCGGCCATGCTACCAATATCATCGCCGGCCTGGGAGTATCCATGCGCGCAACAGCGGCACCCGTGCTGGCGGTATGTATCAGTATTTTCATCGCTTACTCGCTGGCCGGACTGTACGGTATCGCAGTTGCTGCAACTGCCATGCTGTCCATGACCGGAATCATCGTGGCACTCGATGCTTATGGCCCGATCACTGATAACGCAGGCGGAATTGCCGAAATGGCAGGCATGCCGGAATCCGTGCGTGCCATTACAGACCCACTCGATGCGGTTGGCAATACCACCAAAGCAGTTACCAAAGGCTATGCCATCGGCTCGGCTGGATTGGCTGCCCTGGTGTTATTCGCCGATTATACGCATGGCCTCGAGCATATGGGCAAAGTACTCTCACTCTCCTTTGATTTATCCAATCATCTGGTGATTATCGGCCTCTTTATCGGGGGCATGGTGCCTTTCCTGTTTGGCGCATTGTCCATGGAAGCAGTTGGCCGTGCGGCGAGCTCGGTTGTCATCGAAGTACGTCGTCAGTTCAAGGAAATTCCGGGCATCATGGAAGGAACCAGTAAACCAGACTACTCGCGTGCAGTCGATATGCTGACCAAATCGGCAATCAAGGAAATGATTATCCCATCATTGCTACCGGTACTCATCCCGATACTGGTCGGCGTATTCCTGGGTCCGCAGGCCCTGGGCGGTGTATTGATGGGATCGATCGTCACGGGTATCTTCCTCGCCATCTCCATGACTGCCGGCGGCGGCGCATGGGACAATGCAAAGAAATATATTGAAGATGGCAACTATGGCGGCAAAGGCAGCGAAGCACACAAAGCTGCCGTAACCGGTGACACGGTCGGCGATCCCTACAAGGACACCGCTGGCCCGGCCATCAACCCGTTGATCAAAATCATCAACATCGTGGCATTGCTGATTATTCCATTGCTGTAATCAGCGCGCTACCCCGCAAAAAGCCTACCAGGGGATACTTGGTAGGCTTTTTTTGTGCGCGCATTCCTGGTGATTCAGGGTATTGAGGTCATGGCAGGCGGGGTGGGCAAAGCTTACTGGAGTAGACGTTGATCATAATGCCTCTCCGTCAGCAGCGAGAATCTTTCACCACCCGCTTTGCTATCGCCGTACCGGACCGAACCAACATATTTCTTCACCCATTCTCAGAAACTGTTTGGAAATTCTGAATTTGAGTGATCGTGCCGTAGCATGATGTATGTGGATACGAATATTTTTTCCAAACCGTAAACAGCTTGGCAAGCGACTCGGCATCAAGTCTGACGTTGCACTGGATTGCTTCGCTGCGCTCGCAAAGACGGCAGAAAACAATGGCCATCCGCAATTTCAACCGCCGTCTTGGCGAGGCTCAACGGGCCGCGGCCATCCAGATGCTTTTCGGACAAAGCGCGCACCCATGCCGTGCGTACATAAAAAAACACCCCACAAATACTTATGCGGGGTGTAAAGGCTTCGTCACAAAATCTATCTTTCGTTTGTCCTGACCTTGCTCGAAACTAGAGGAGAGAAATGTTGCTCATTTACGGAGAGATCGATATCACGAGCAACAACTACCATGAAAAAACATTCTTATCTATTCCATTTAGAATAGGTGTCCGATATGCTAGAATCCAATACCGACATATCCACCGACCGTCAGCCCACTCACGTTGACGCCATCGAGCTTGCCGCCAGCCAGCTGATAACGGGCATCCGCACCGATAAAAATTTCCTTCCAGACATTGTAATCAGCACCCACCCCAAACATGACGCCAGGCTGCAAGACCGTAATGGATTCCGAAGGAGGGCTGATGACATGCAGCGCCAGACCAGCCGGAATTACCCAGGGTCTGAATTTACTTCCTTCCATGAATTTGATTTTGGGGGCAGCCGTCAATGTGAATTGACTGACAGTCACCTTGCGTGGATTGAGTGCTCCCCCGGCCAACTGAGTCGGTTCGTTGGCCAGCGCATTGCCGAGTACACTATTGCTGAACTGTTTGTATTCAAACATGAGTTCGGCGAATACACTGGTGCCGGACATCATTCCCCAGACATCATCCGTCAGATTGAAATCAAAACCGGCGCCGACATACCAGGCATCCTTTCCAGCACGATCCTGTGCACCGACCGGCGCCACCGCACTTTGAATCGAAACGCCATTGCGCTTGTTGTCGTTATGCGCAAAACCACCCCGGAAAAACACCATATGCTTGCTTTTACGTTCCACATTACCAAAGGAAACGGCCGATTGCTCCAATTCTCTGACTTTCCGGGCATCTTTGGCTGTATCAGTCTTCACCCTATCCAGTTCACCCCGGATAGACTGCAGCTGCTGTTCCAGCGTTCTGACTTGCTCTTCCAATAATCGCGTTGCTGCATCCTGAGCAAGAACCTGTGGCGAAGCCATCGCTGCCATGATTCCGAACGCACCGATCATAAATCCGGAAGTTGATCGCTTTCTGGGAAAAAACTGCTTCACTTGATTCTCCTTATTGATCTTTTAGTTATATTGGCTGATACGAGTACGCATAATAGAGAAATACCGGGCCCTACCCTTTGATCTATGTCAAGATAACTGCATTTTCTAACACCCATCTGTAAACCATAAGTTGGCAATGATTCACATACTCTCGTCTGACACCCCTTTCCCGCCCTTGGAGCACGCCCTGGTCAAACCCAATGGCCTATTGGCAGCCGGGGGAGATTTGTCACCTGAACGCCTGCTCTCTGCTTATCGCCGGGGCATTTTTCCCTGGTTCAACGATGGCGAACCGATACTTTGGTGGAGCCCTGACCCACGTATGGTATTGTTTCCCAATGAGCTGAAAGTTAGCCGCTCCCTTCGCCAGACATTGAAAAAGAAACGTTACGAGATCCGAACCGATCACGCATTCTCCAGTGTGATACGGGCCTGTGCCGCGCCGCGCAGGAAGCAGGACGGAACCTGGATACACCACGAGATGATTGCTGCTTACAGCGAGCTGCATCGCCAAGGGATTGCACATTCGGTTGAAACCTGGATCAATGGGGAACTGGCAGGCGGCTTGTATGGCGTGGCGATTGGCCAAATGTTTTTTGGTGAATCGATGTTCTCCCGGATCACCGATGCCTCCAAAATTGCCTTGGTGCATTTAGTCAAACAACTAGAGAACTGGAACTTTGGCTTGATCGATTGTCAGATGAAAACAGCCCATCTCGCTTCGATGGGCGCGCGGGAAATTCCCAGATCCTGTTTCGTGCAACGACTGAAAGAGCTCATCCGCGAACCTGGCCGAAATGGACGGTGGCATTTCGATTATACTTATTTGGAAAACTGAAGATTCCAGGATAATTTCCTATACCAGCTGATGGACTTTTATGTAACCAGGCATTATCCATGCAGCTATCTACCGGACCGGCTTGCCCGCTCGCGAATTGCAATGGTAAGCGATACTTTGGATAGCAGGATTTATGCGCAACTGATCAAGCAGGGTTATCGCCGCAGCGGCAGCTTTATTTACCGTCCGGATTGCGACCAATGCCACGCCTGTATACCCGTAAGAGTTGTGGTCGATCAGTTCAAACCTAACCGGACACAACGCCGCATTTGGAAACAACATCGGCATTTGCAGGCTGTCCAGCATGCGCTGCATTTTGATCCCGAACATCTTGCGCTGTATCAGCGCTACCAGAAACGGCGACATGCAGGCGGCAGCATGGATCATGACGACCATCAACAGTACAGCGACTTTCTGCTGACAAGCAATGTCGACTCGCGATTGATCACTTTCCACCAGGGCGAACAATTGCGCATGGTCAGTATTGTCGACCAATTACCGGATGGACTTTCCTCGGTCTATACCTTTTTCGACCCGGATGTCATCGGATCAAGCTACGGCACATACAGCATCCTGTGGCAAATGGCCCATTGCCAGATCCAGAATTTGCCCTATCTTTACCTGGGTTACTGGATCGCGGAAAATCGAAAAATGCGTTATAAAGCCAATTTTCAACCCTTGCAATGCTTGCTGGATGGCCAATGGCAATCCATGGATGCGGCTCACTCCTATTAAAAACCAACCCATGCTGTACAATCTATTCCGACCGCTCTTGTTTTCGCTCGATCCCGAAACGTCACACACACTTACGCTCGACAGCCTCAAGCTCTTCGGGAAGCTTGGATTACTTCCCGAGTGCTCCCTTGACTGCAAGCCAAGTCACGTCATGGGGCTTGATTTTCCCAATCCGGTCGGGCTGGCTGCAGGCCTGGACAAAAATGGCGCCTACCTCGATGCCCTGGCATCACTCGGATTTGGTTTTATCGAAATTGGCACAGTCACACCTCGCCCCCAACCGGGCAATCCCAAGCCACGGCTATATCGCATTCCCCCCGCACAAGCCATCATCAACCGCATGGGATTCAATAACGAAGGCGTGGATAAACTGGTGCAAAATGTTCTGCAATCAAACTATCGTGGCATTTTGGGGATCAATATTGGGAAAAATTTTGATACACCCCTGGCACAGGCAACCGAGGATTACCTGATTGGTTTGCGTAAGGTTTACATGCATGCAAGCTATGTCACCATCAATATTTCTTCACCCAACACTTCACAGCTTAGGCAGTTGCAAAACAGCACCGAGCTCGAATCTTTGCTCAGCGCCTTAAAAACCGAGCAAGCCCGCTTGAGCGATCAATATGGCCGCTATACGCCACTTGCAATCAAAATCGCACCCGATCTGGATGCTTCCCAACTTGAGGTGATTGCCTCGCTGTTGCTAAAATATCGACTGGATGCAGTGATCGCGACCAATACGACGATATCACGCGAAGGATTGGGCAACCTCCCCCATGCCAGAGAAGGTGGCGGCCTAAGTGGCGCGCCATTGACTCAACGCAGCACGGCAATGGTGCATACACTTGCAAGCCTGTTGCAACAAGCCGTTCCCATCATAGGTGTAGGTGGTATCATGTCCCCGCTTGACGCCAGAGCCAAAATGGAAGCTGGCGCAAGCCTCGTTCAACTCTACACCGGCCTCATATACCAGGGACCGGGCTTAGTACAGGATACTGTCTCGGCACTCTGTGCCCACTAGATTTATGCTGGATAAATTCACACTCATCGAACGGATAGACGCGATCTTGCCGCAGACCCAATGCGGGCAATGCGGGTTCGATGGCTGCAAGCCCTACGCGACAGCCATTGCCGAAGGCCGGGCCGATATCAACCAATGCCCGCCAGGTGACAACGCTGGCGTACAAAAGCTGGCAGCCATTTTAAATATTGCTCCCAAACCACTCGATACCACTTATGGCCATCCCAAACCCAAAGCGGTTGCCGTGGTAGACGAGTCGCAATGCATCGGTTGCACCTTTTGTTTACGCGCCTGCCCGGTCGACGCAATTGTGGGCGCAGCCAAGCAAATGCACACCGTCCTGTCCGAGGCATGCACCGGCTGTGAACGCTGCATTGCCCCCTGCCCGATGGATTGTATCAGCATGCAAGAAGTCGCAGAGCCTGCGACACCCGAAATTCAGCAACAATTGGCAGATCGGGCGCGAGAGCGGTACCATTTCCGATTACAACGGCTGGCTCGCGACCAGCAAACGCGCGCGAACAAATTGCAACAGAAGCGGGTCACGGCAAGTACTGCCCAAACCGCCCAGGACATGCCAGCTAGCAAGCAAGCCATTATTCAGGCTGCCATGGAGCGCGCCCGCGCGAAGCTTCCCGGCCACCTTGCAAAACCTCAAGCATAGATTTCGATAGAGTATAAAGTCTGGCATTGAACGCATGCGCATGTTATTTTTGATCAACCGGCGGGGTAGCAGCTCTTGTTCATATGCCCCCCTCACTCACAGCGGCTATCGTTTCGCGCCACATTGTCCATATCACTGAGATATCAGCATGAACGCCGCCAAGCGCCATGAAATTTTCACGCGTTTCAGAAACGCGAACCTCCACCCGACCACCGAACTTGAATACACGACACCCTTTCAGTTGCTGGTAGCAGTCATTCTCTCGGCACAAGCGACCGACAAGAGCGTCAATTTGGCCACCCGCAAACTGTTTCCGGTCGCGGATACGCCCGAGAAAATCCTCGCCCTGGGGGAAGCCGGGCTCAGCCAGTTCATTCAGCGAATTGGATTGTTTCGAACCAAAACAAAAAACATACTGGCCACTTGTCAGATGCTGATAACGCAACACCAAGGCGAAGTCCCCCGCAGCCGTCCGGAACTTGAGCAATTACCAGGAGTTGGCCGGAAAACAGCCAATGTCATCCTGAATACCGCTTTCGGCGAACCCACCATTGCTGTCGACACCCATATTTTCCGGGTCGCCAATCGAACCGGTATTGCACCAGGCAAAAATGTGCTGATCGTTGAACAAAAACTAGCTAAACTCGTACCGAGCGAATTCCGGCACGATGCACATCACTGGCTGATCCTGCATGGGCGTTATGTTTGCAAGGCCAGGAAGCCTGCTTGCAATCTATGCCTGATTGTTGATTTATGCGAGTTTAAGGATAAAAACTTGGCACAAAACTTTGATTCACCTCCACCTCCAGCGGCATGATGTTCAATCCCTCCAGAGATCAGGCTCGGCAATTATTCTTCGATACCTGGCGCAAATACCGCGCAGGAGAACCACTTTCGGGTATGGAGACTATCGCACTGGAAGTGATTCTTCAGCATCCAGAATACCATGCCATGCTCCAGGATAGGGAACACTATCTCGACAAGGATTTTCTACCCGAAATGGGAGAAACCAATCCTTTTCTACACATGATCATGCATGTGGCCATCAAGGAACAACTTGCCATCGATCAACCGGCTGGCATTCGCCAGAAATTCGAACAAATCCGAGCAAAAACAGGTGATGAGCATACAGCGATGCATCACACCATGGAATGCCTGGCAGAAATGCTCTGGCAAGCGCAGCGCCACCAAACGGCGCCGGATGCACAGCTTTATCTGAACTGTATGGATAAATGGTTTAATCAATAAAAAACGGAATGTACTCACCATTCAAGTACATTCCGCTCCAGGTACCGCAGTAATCAATACAGCCTACTGCCCGACAAGACCCTGGCTTATCTTTTTACATGCAAACCTGATTGACCGGAATAATAGAAAGCCAAATTCTCGATATCTTCCTTACTCAGATTTGCGGCCATGCTTGCCATGATCGGATCTTTGCGCTCACCACTCTTGTAGTCATTCAATGCTTTCTCAAGATAGGTTCTTGCCTGGCCACCAATTTTAGGAAAATTCGGGGCTGGGCTGTTGCCATCCAGTCCGTGGCAGGATGCACAGACTTCCTGCGCCTTTCTTTTACCTGCCTCCACATCCGCTGCAACCACTTGCCCTGATAAAATTAATGCCAATCCACTTACCGCAGCCACTACATAGTTTCTCATATTCATAATCCTTGCATTAAGAAGAAAGATCAATTACCCGCATAATAAGCGGCTAGTGCATCGATATCCTCATCGGAAAGCGTACCTGCAATGCCAACCATGGTCGGATGGCTGCGCTCACCAGATCGATAATCCTTCAACGCTTTGACCAAATAAGCTGCATGCTGTCCACCCAATTTGGGAACATGGTAAACAACCGGATATGCGGTACGGTAGTCTGCAATGCCATGGCAACCTTGGCACATAACAATTTTGCTTTTGACTGAATCCGTATCCTCAGCAGCTTGTGCCATGCCTGAAAATGACAGAATCATGCCAGAAGCAACGAGTAGTTTAACGGCTGCTGACTTTTTCACTTTGTGCATCCTCCTCTCAAAAAAACAGGAACTTTAAACGATGGATCTGGTTTAGTCAATGAATGACCAGGCTATCTCCCTGTTGTGTATAGGGAAATTATTCTTGATTAAGTCTGATGGCAGGTGGATTCGGCTGCCGATTGCTTGCTCTCCAGGGCCTCCCAGCGCGAGAAGTGGGCTGACAGTTCCGTTTCCAGGACAGCTGCTCGCGCCTGCAAGACCTTGACCTCATCAGGGTTATTACGGTAAATTGCGGGATCGCTCAAACGCTGGCCGATCAGCGTCTGCTCTCGCTCCAGTACATCGATTTTCTCCGGCAAAGCTTCGAGTTCGCGTTTTTCCAGATAAGTTAGTTTCACCTCATCATTCGCCCCGCCTTTTCTGTCGCTTACCGGCTTGGCAGCTGGTTTGACTGCGTTTCGTTCACGCTTTTCCGACAACTGCGCAGCAGATTTCCACTGTGACCACTCCTGATAACCGCCGATATATTCGCTCAGGATCCCCTCCCCTTCAAATGCAATGACTTGCGTCACGACGTTATCGAGGAAGGCCCGATCATGGCTGACCAGAAATAATGTGCCGCTGTAGTCCTGCAGCAAGGATTCCAGCAATTCGAGGGTTTCAATATCCAAATCGTTTGTGGGCTCATCCAGGACCAGCACATTGGCCGGCCGAGTAAATAATCGCGCCAGCAGCAAGCGGTTGCGTTCACCACCGGAAAGCGACTTCACAGGTGAACGGGCGCGTTGAGGCGAAAACAGAAAATCCCCCAGATAGCTGATAACGTGCTTCTGTTCCCCATCGATCTCGATGAAATCCGAGCCCTGGCTAATGGCTTCAACCAAGGTCAGCTCATCATCCAGTTGCGTGCGCATCTGATCAAAGTAGGCAACCGATAGCTTGGTTCCCAATCGAATGGTGCCGGCATCCGGCCGAAGCTCTCCCAGAATAAGCTTGAGCAAGGTGGATTTACCGGCACCGTTTGGGCCCAGCAATCCAATGCGGTCTCCACGCACAATCCGGCAGGAAAAATCTCGGATAATCGGTTTGCCACTAAAACTTTTGGCTACATGTGCCAGTTCTGCCACCAATTGCCCCGAACGCTCACCGACTTCCACCTTGAAACTGACTTCGCCAACACGCTCACGCCGGGTAGCACGCGCTTTCCGCAGTGCTTCCAGCCTTCTTACCCGGCCTTCGTTCCGGGTGCGCCGGGCCTGAACGCCTTTGCGTATCCAGACCTCTTCCTGGTTTAAAAACTTGTCGAATTTCTTATTATGAACTGCTTCAGTTTCCAGTATTTCAGCTTTTTTCTGTTGATAGCCAGAAAAATTGCCGGGAAAGCTCTTCAGATCCCCTCGATCGAGTTCGATAATGCGGGTAGCCACATTGTCCAGAAACCGCCGGTCATGCGTGATAAAAATGACACTGCCGGAAAAATCGCGCAGCATTTCCTCCAGCCATTCGATAGAGGAAAAATCCAAATGGTTGGTCGGCTCATCCAACAATAAAATGTCTGGCGACACGACCATGGCGCGTGCAAGCGCGACCCGCTTGCGCGCGCCCCCCGACAGTGTTCCGATGATCGCATCTTCGGCCAGGCCGAGCCGGTTGATTGCCGTTTGTACCCTGTTATGAATGAGCCAACCCTCCTGTGCTTCCAGAACACCCTGCAGATTCTGCATGCGCGCCAACAGTGCCTCGGTATCCGCATCCGCCTCGCCCAAGGCATGTGAAACCGCGTGATAATCGAGCAATGTCTGGGCCAGCGCACCCAGCCCCCGTGAAACTTCCCCGAATACCGTTTGCGTCTCATCCAATATCGGTTCTTGCGGCACATAAGCCACATTCATGCCGGGCGCCACCCATAGCTGGCCATCATCCAGTTTGATTTCCCCGGCCAAGGCACGCAACAAACTCGACTTGCCGCTCCCATTGCGGCCGATCAGCCCCACACGCTCGCCGGAATCAAGCTGCAACGCGACATGATCGAGTAAGGCATGGTGGCCAAAAGCTAAGCAGGCATTCTCAAGAGTAATAAATGGCATAGAAAAGTCTGATCAATCAATTAAGGCAAGCCTGGCCCGGATGTGGAATAACACCCGCATGTTCCGGCAGACATGGGTTATAGCCATAGACTCCGACCGGATTCATTTGCCAGCACTTTGTTGTTTAATACGCATGAACTCTTTGCAGTGTCAGTGTGGCGCATGCAATTCGCCCTACATGCAGCAGGAACCATCGGACGCAGGGCGTGTGCTGACACACTCTCAAAAACCGATGCGGGATGATCTCAAGTTGCATGCACCCTGCTGAAATTGTACAGAGACATAGTCTATATGACATCACACACGGCATTCGATTCAACCTAGGAGGCTGTCCGAGAATAGACTGATCTACTGCGGACGAACCTGCCAGGCTGGATTTTCCGATCCTTTTCGTTGAATAGAACAACTATTCGCCTCAAATGATCTAAAAATCCCGCTCAGTCAGCTTCGCCCTCGCTACGATCGCTATTCTCGGACAGCCACCTAGCGGAATCGGGCTGGCCTCACCATTCTGGAAAATCCGTTGCCCGTAGCTGACACAAATTTTGTGCTTTGAGATTGAAATAGGCGAACATGACACACGCCGGCAAGTCCAATTGAAACGTCAGGGCAATAGAATCTGTCTGGCGTATGAAAATTCAAGAGATTGGATTATACGGAATGGCTGACGTATGATCATATAAAAATCAAATATACCATACCGGCCGCTTATCCCGGGAGAAGGCGACAGCCTAACATGGCATGACTGGCTTGCAGGACAGCATCCTGTCCAGCCATGCCAGCGCCTCGACCTATCGCAGCTGACCCAGCCCAAGAAATTATGATAATGAATTCCGACTACTTCAAGAACTGGCAAGATTACTGGAAAAAGCTCCAGTCTCTGCTGCTCGATCCCAAGATCGATGAAGCTGCCCTGGAGGCCTCGCTGCGTACAGCGCGAGAGCATGTTCCAGTGCCTGTACTCTGGTTGCTGGGAAAAACGCAGGCTGGCAAAACATCCATCATCCGCTCATTGACAGGCAGCGAAACCGCACAAATCGGCAACGGCTTTCAGTCCTGCACCCGCCATTCCCGGTTCTACGATTTTCCTGGCGAAATGCCGATTGTCCGTTTCCTCGACACCCGCGGACTGGGTGAAGTTGACTATGATCCAGCCGATGACATCCGCTTTTGCGCCTCGCAGGCACACTTACTGCTGGCCGTGATGAAAGTGGCCGATTTACGCCAGGAGGTCTTGTTCGATGTGCTGCACGACATCCGTTTACAACACCCGGAATGGCCGCTACTCATGGTCCAGACCGGCCTGCACGAGCTTTATCCAGCTGCCGGCAAACACATCCTTCCCTGGCCCTATGGACATGAACCCTGGCCGGCTACACTACCGGCCGAATTAAAACGTGCCTTGCTTGCCCAGCGCGCCGCTGCGCAAAAGCTGCCTGGGTTCGCTCCCATCCATTGGATAGCCGTTGATTTGACCTTGCCCGAAGACGGATTTGAGCCCAGCGATTACGGCCTGGAAGGACTATGGCAGGCGATCGAATCACTGTTGCCGCTCGGCTTGCAGCATCAACTGAGTGACGAACAGACTGTCCGCGACCTGTATGCCCATACCGCACATCAACATATTGTCGGTTATGCGCTGACCGCTGCCGGGCTTGGCGCCCTGCCAGCAGTGGATCTGGTAGCCGTCACGGCCGTCCAGGCCAAACTACTACACAGCCTCGCAGTGCTGTACGCACAACGCTGGGATACTCGCACGGTATCCGAGTTTCTTGGCCTGCTGGGAACCGGCATCGCCACCAGTTACCTGACCAGATTCATAGGACGCACCGTAACCAAACTGATTCCCATCCTGGGACAGACTGCCGGGGCCGTGTGGGGTGCCAGTGCAAGTGGCGCAACCACTTATGCGCTGGGCAAGGCATCCACTTACTTTTTTAATCAGCGCAAGCAGGGGCTGAATGTCGATCCCGCAGTCATGCGCCGTATCTATGCCGAATCGCTGGAAAAGGGCCGTACACTGATGAGTGAACGATTACGCGACCAACCAAAATGAAAACATTGCTGCGCAGTATCGACCCGCTGCAATTTGTTGCCCTGGCATTGCTAGGATTGCCCACGCTCGCCTTGTTCGGGTTGGGTATGTTCTGGCTGTGGCAAACGGGCCATCTCATTGCCTGGCTGATCGTCATGGCCGTTTGTGGAGGGCTTGCATACGGCTTGCAAATCTGGTCGGTACGCCGCCGCCGCAAATTGCTGAACGAGCTGTTTACCGACTCCAATCCGGATTGGCCACCACGCGCCGCCGATGTCTGGCAGGAAGTCGAAACATTGGCGGACAGCTGCGACCCGCAGGACTGGCCTCTGGACCAAACCGGCTGGATCATCGAACTGGGCAGGCGTACACTCCATACCGTTTCCAGCTATTACTTCCCGGATACCGAGCGCCCTTTACTGGAATTGACCGTGCCGCATACACTCCTGATCATCGAGCAGGCCAGCCGTGATTTACGCCGGGATGTCACAGAAAACATTCCTTTTAGTGATCGGCTGACACTTGGAGACCTGTTGCGGGCAAAACGCTGGAAATCCAGAGCGGAGCAAGCGTACAACGTTTATCGTGCCGGCAGGATTGTGGTCAATCCAATCAACGCGCTGTTTGGTGAATTCTGGCGATTGTTCCGGGAACGCAGTTTTACGCTGGCCCGCAATGAATTCCAGCGTTGGTTTCTGCGCGCTTATATACGCAAAGTCGGCTATTATGCCATCGATTTGTACAGCCGACGCCAACCCCTTGCGTCCACCGATCTGCAGACGCCAGCCGCCACACCGCCCCTCACATCGGCTCTCGACCTGGAACGCGCCCAGCAGGCTGAAGACAAGCTTGCAGAGCCGTTGCATATACTCGTATTGGGCCGCACCAATGCCGGCAAATCCAGTCTGATCAATGCGCTGTATGGCAAACTCATTGCGGCGACAGATATTCTGCCGGATACGACATATGAACTGTCACCCGCTCTTCTCCAGCGAGATGGTTTTACGCAGGCATTGATATACGATAGCCCCGGATGTGACAGCGTATTTTATGATGCGCATCAAATGCAAACAGCTGCGCTGGAAGCAGACCTGATCTTGTGGGTGACACCAGCCAACCGGCCAGACCGGCAAATTGAACGTCGCGCACTGGACGCGCTGCGCGCTGCCCAGGCAACCCGCCTGAACCGGCGGCCACCGCCACTATTGGTGGCAGTCAGTCATATTGATCTGCTGCGGCCCGCCAATGAATGGCAACCGCCCTATGACCTGACCGACCAGCTGAACGTCAAGGCGGCCAATATCCGGGCCGCTGTCGCAGCCGTCGCGGCGGATCTATCGGTGCCCGTCACACAGGTCATCCCGGTTTGCCTGAAGGAAGGAAAAGTCTACAATGTCAAAGATACGTTCTGGGCAGCCATGCTGGCTGAGCAAGATACCGCACTCAGGGTCAGGCTGTTGCGTTGCCTGGATGCGGACAAACGTGCCAGCGACTGGGCGTTGCTGCGTCGCCAGCTGCGCAATGCAGGCCGTTTCTTGTGGGAACTGCCAGATAAAATCAAGGAATAGAATAATAGGCCGCTGTCTTATTTTCAGCAGGATGCGTCAACACACCCCGCACGACGGATGCTGCCGCATTCGGTTGGGCGCTTACCAGGGGGGACACGATGGGCAAACAGATCGCGATCATCCAGGGGCATCCCGATCCCGAGGGCAATCATTTCTGTCATGCACTGGCAGCGGCCTATGCCCAGGGCGCCCAATCGGCTGGTCACAAGGTGGAAATCATAGAAACAGCGCACATTACCTTCCCGGTGCTACGATCCAAGCAGGATTTTGATCATTGCGCGCCCCCCGAATCGATACGGGCCGCACAGCAAATCATTCAGCAGGCAGGGCATCTGGTCTTGATCTATCCCTTGTGGCTTGGCACGATGCCCGCCTATTTCAAGGCGTTTCTGGAGCAGGTGCTCAGGCCAGGGTTTGCGGCCAAGCAAACGTCCGCATCCGGACCATGGCAGAAATTGCTGGCTGGCAAAAGCGCACGCATCATCCTCACCATGGGCATGCCGGCCTTCATCTATCGATGGTATTTCTTCGCCCATAGCCTGAAAGGCATGAAGCGGAATATTCTCGGTTTTTGCGGCATAGCACCGATCAAGGACACCCTCATTGGGAGAGTAGACACACTGAACGATAGGCAACGGGAGCAGTGGCTCACCAAAGTACGTTCCCTCGGCGTCCAGGGCGAATGACCTCGTGTGCGATCCCAGCCTGGCCACCCACACACCGCCATGAACAATCAATTGCGTTCCAGTGCTGCGAAAGGTGGTCACTCTGAGCGTCAGGAGGATTCTTCCTCTTGATCTCGGAATCGTTGCTGAATCGCAACGATCTTGTCCACATTGCCAAGCAAGGCTTCGACACAATCCCGATCCAGTTTATCGTTCGCCAGTCGCTGCAGCATGCTGAACGCTTCCTCATTGGACCAGGCTTCCTTGTAGACACGGCGCGTAGTCAAAGCGTCGAATATATCCGCCACGGCACTGATGCGGGCCTCGATGGGGATTTCGTCCCCTTTCAACTGCTTCGGATAACCACTGCCATCGATGGCCTCATGATGATATTCGGCAATATTGCGCAAGATGCCCACATGCCCGAAGGTACCCAGATTGAAGTCTCGCAGGATTTCATCGATGATTTCCCTGCCCCTTGCTGGGTGCGTTTTCATGATTTCGAATTCCTGCTCATTCAGCTTCCCCGGTTTGCGCAAGATACTGTCTGGAATACCTATTTTGCCGATATCATGCAACGGAGAAAACAGAAAGATATGTTCAATCTGTTCATCGGTGAGCTGATAGCTGGGCGCAAGCTCAAGCGCAATCAGACGCGCATAATGTGCAGTGCGATCGATATGCGACCCCGTTTCCAGATCACGATAGTGGGTCATACTGCGCGCCGCCTTAACGGCCGAGAGCAATGTTCTGATTGCAGTCAGCTCATTGATGACAACCAATGCGATCAAATGGCCGTAAATATCCAGCTGACGCAACACCGCCGGAACGAAAGGATGCGCCTCAGGGGAGTTAAAAAACAAAAATCCGATAAAGGTACCGCTCTGATAGAGCGGCATGGTATAGCTGGCCCGATAGCCTTTTTCCCAGATCTTTTGGGTATGATAGTGCGTACCTTCGCGGAAGATAGCGAGATCCTGCACCAGTCGTGGACGGCGCTGGTCGATGATTTCACGCAGGGAAGGCGCGTCATCGAGCAAAGCTTCATAGGCCATCAAAGGCGTCGTACCGCCAGCAGTACTATGTGTATAAGTCTTGAGTATGCCTGTTGCCTCGTCCAGCAGCGCGATAGACAAGCGCTCTATGAACGGGAAATCCTCGCTGATCAGTTGATGCAGAACACGCAGCTTATCGGAAAGCGGTCGGTTTTCATGCAACTGGGCAAGCGTATCCTGGTGATGGAATAAATTTTCTTGGGGTGATCGCATCGCATTAAACTCGAAATAGCATGTAACTGGCCAGCGCGGGAGGAAGTCTTGCTGACACCATACTCATGCCGGTCCCACTTTTTTATGATCGTGCTCGATCCGTTATGAGCCTACCAGATTTTTTGTATCTCCGAGACGATGAAATGCTAGGTAAAAACAACCATGAGCGGCTATCCGGCTGTGTTGATCGCTGCATCAATATTAAAATATAGATCCCATGCGCGAGGCATGCGTACGCATCAAATTCAAGCGCATCTGCAGAAATGCCATGATCCGGAAAACGTCAAACGCGATCCTCGCATGATTCCCTCCCGAAATCAATTCAGGACACCTCTAAATTGAACGGGCCGGCAAGCACGGTTCTCAAGCCATGGGGGCAAGGCACAACCGAGCGGAATGGGTATTTCAAGACTCCCGCTGCCACGCCATCAGGTAATAGCACGCTTGCATAGAGTTATGTTATAACATAACATATAGGTAAAAATGACATATTTATGGATAATTGTCTACCAGCGTTATTTCTCAGAATCAGGTTTCAGCGGCTGCCACGCGCATGCTTTCGGCATTGGCAGATAGCGACGGGTTTCTTATTGGCCATCGGAGCCTTTCATCATGCCTTGGCAGATGATGAAATCAGCGATACCTCTCCCAGGACAACGTTGCCTGAGTCAGCCGATCAAACACCCGTCATGACGCTTGAACCCATGACCATAATGGGGACCGCGCTTCCTCAGCCGCTCAAATCGAACACCAGCATTCTGAAAGGCCGGTCATTGCGTTTGCAACAAGGCGATACACTGGGAACAACCCTCGATAAAGAACTGGGACTCAGCAACGCGTCTTACGGGCCCGGAGTAGGTGTGCCGGTAATTCGAGGTTTGACCGGTTCGCGGGTGCGCATGCTGCAAAGTGGCATTGGCAGTCATGACGCGACCAGCCTCAGCCCAGATCATGCCGTGGCTATCGAGCCATTGTTTGCTGAAGAAATCCGTATCATCCGGGGGCCAGAAACCATCAAATACGGTGGCAATGCTATTGGAGGCATAGTCGATGTCAAAGACCACCGGATTCCAGAACGCGCCCCCCAGAATCTCATCGACGGTTCCATAGAGAGCCGCTACGATACCAATGGACATGGCACAAACTCTGCCTTCAAATTGAATTTGGGCAAGGACTGGCTGGCATTGAGCCTGGGCGGCTTCTTGCGCGACCGGGGCGACATCCGGATTCCCGGCAAACCCATCGACGAAGCTTTCATACAACAACAGTTCGGCTTATCGGACGTACAAAATGTAACCGGCAAGATTCCCAATACCGATAGCAAAAGTACAGGAGGATTTGCCGGAATATCCTGGCTGGGACAAAGCGCCATGGCTGGTATGTCGATCAGTCATATGGACAACCGTTATGGTGTACCCAAAGGCAGTCATGGGCTGGATCCAAATCATCTGGACGGTTTGGAATTGATTCTCCCGCAACTGGATGATTTAACCGGATTCGAGGATATTTTTGGCCCGCAGGCACTATTTCCCAGTATCCGCATGAATATGCGGCAAACGCGCTACGACTTCAAAGGCGAGTGGTATGAGCCAGTTCGGGGAATCGAACGCATCGGTTTCCGCTATGGACTGGTGGACTATCAGCACACGGAAATAGAAGGTGGCACGCCTTTTACGCTATTCAAAAATGATGTCGGGGAAGGACGGTTTGAAATCGACCATAATTTTTTCCAGCGCTTGACCGGCACAGTCGGCGTGCAATGGATCAACCGGGATTTTGCCGCACTGGGGGTCGAAACTTTCGTTCCCGAAACCCGGCAGCAGTCGCTTGGCTTGTATACGACGCAGCAATATGCCTGGGACAACTGGACAGTTAGCAGCGGCCTCCGCTTTGAACAATCCCGGATAAATCCCAGGGCGGACCAGTTATCGCTACGCGGCAGTGCCCTGCCCCCCATCCCATTGCCAGATGAAATGAAGTACCGGGCAGTATCCGCTTCCGCCTCAGTGCAGTGGCATCCACTGAAAGATACCTCAGTCATGCTGCTGTTCAACCACAGCAAGCGCTCGCCGGATATTCAGGAATTACTGTCGCTGGGCCCACACTTGTCCACACGCAGCTTTGATATCGGCAATGTGCAACTGACCAATGAAACCATGAACATGATCGATTTGGGCTTCAGCTTGAAGAAGGAACGCTTCGGTCTGCGAGTCAATGGCTACTACAGCCGGGCCAATAATTTTATTTACCAACGCAACACCGGGCTGGTCTATGAAATTGATAATGAAGTCATTCGCCAGCGATGCGTCAGTCAGGCGGAATGTGTATCAATTTTTGCCTATGATCAACGCAATGCAGAATTTATCGGCTATGAATCCGAGCTCGAAGCCAGGCTTTACCGGCTTGCCCAAGGCGATGTGCTGCTGACTGTATTTTCCGACTACGTTCGCGGCCGCTTTGTGCAGGGTGGGCGCGACGACATCCCGCGCCTGCCACCTTTGCGCTATGGTGCCGAGCTTGGTTTCAGTCATGCAAAATGGCATACCGCCCTGCGTTACACCCGGGCGGAAGCACAAAACTTTCCGGGTGAAAATGAAACCCGTACCCGAGGCTATCATCTACTGACTGCAAGCGCGGATTATCAAATGGGTCTGGGGAAATGGGCGGATCTCTGGCTATTTGTCAGAGGCACCAATCTGCTGAACCAAGAAATACGCAGCGCGGTTTCATTCTTGAGAAATTTTGCACCCGAACCTGGCCGAAGCTTGGTATTCGGATTACGGGCAACCTTCTAAGCATGTTACATCCGGCCTTATTCGCGATCGTTGCGGCACTGATGTTCAATCAGGCGGCCGCCGCCCCACACCTGGATGTGGAAGTCTGGGGACAAGGCAACGCACTGTTTACCGGGTATTGCCGTACGCCGGGCGTGGTCGGCTGTGAGCTTGGCCGGCTGGCGGAATCGCTTCAGTTACCGGCAGGCACCTTGCCCAGAGAAGCGGCAACAGGCAAATTCATTTTTCTGGCTGATTTCCGGGATTTTTCCGGGGGTGATTTCCGGACCAGAAACCCGGGCTTTCAGTCAGTCCGGAACGCATTGCTTCCCAATGAACTGATCAGCTATCGCGCACTGGGAAAGCTCAAATACTGGGATCCGGCATTCTCCTCCTGGGGAAATCCACCTGACGGCTTTCAAATCAAATTGTTCGGTGGGCTGGAAGCAAGCAGCCAAGTCATCAGCGACTATTCTCAATGTGCCGGGCAATTGTTTTGCTTCAGCGAAGGCAGCTTCGGCACGGATGGCAGTACTGTGTTTGCCGCAGACGGGATTCATGGCAATCCTGAATTGGTCGTCGACATTACCAACAATAACGGCGTCCTCCACACGCATCTCAGCTTCTTCCTGGAAAACCAGCAAGGCGAAATAGGCGGCCCGGTTGGCGCTTATCTGATCGAAATGCAGGTCACCTCCAACGCCCGTTACTACCCTTCGGAACCTTTTCTCATCCTGTTTAATGCTGGCTTGGACGAAAATGCATTTGCTGCCGCTCTGCTGGCCTTGATCGGCGACTCTTCAAGCATCGCTCCCCCACCGCTCCCTCCGGCCACGCCTGTATCCATTCCCGGCGACGTGGATTTGAATGGTTATGTGGATCGAATCGATGTCGCGCTGATTCTGCTGGCGGCACAGAATAGCGAGCCCCTGCGTCCGGATAATATTCGATTCGATGTCAATGGCGATGGGGTCATCGACCGCAATGACGCCCTCTTGGCCAAAGAGCTCTGCACGCTCCGGCTTTGCAAGCGCCCGATTATCGAACCCGCCACGGCGCTGAATATGGCAACGGTCTTCGACGGACATAGCGGCATCCTAAGCCTGAACGATATCCAGGCAAACGATCTGCATTTCCGTGCACAGATGCAGTATCAGGATGAGGCGGTATTCGTCCTGAATACCCTACAACTCGACCGGCCTCGCTATGCTGCCCCGGCACGCTACAACACCGAAACTGGAATACTGGAAATCCCGTTGGTCTATGTGCATGAGAAATTCTACAAAGCTACTCTGCGCAACATGGGAGATGCCAGATTCCAACTGGAGCGCCTGGAAGAAACTGATCCAGTTTTTGAGTAATCGTCGTAAAAAAGGAGAATATCAGCAATCCAACACATTCATTGAGGTAGCCAGCACTTATTTCAAACAATTTGGGAGGATTTTATTATGTTGAAAAGGATTATTGTTTTATCGACCGCCTTGGGGGTCAGTCTATTTTTCTCGCTTGCCGTTGCAGAAGGAAATCATGACCATGATCATGACGAAAACCATCTGCATGAGAACGACATCCAACCCTGGAGAATCGGAGCAGAAATATTTGTGAACAGCAATTTTTTCGAAACAGATTTTGGCGATCTGCGAGGGGGCCCTTATGCAACCAGCAGTCCCGGGGTGGATATCAATGTCGCGAAAGGCGCATTCACTCCGGGCAATTGGCTACGCTTCCAGCCTGTTGGCCGGCTTCATTTCTGGAATGGAAGCGAGTGGATTCCACATGTTCCAGATGGAGAGCGGGTTGAAGTCATCGATGCGCGGGGTAATATCATAGAATTTGGTGCGGGTGAAGTCAGCGATATACCCGCGATCATCGGAGAAATCGATAGCTCGGGAGGTCTACATGAACACCTCGATTTTTTCATTCTCAACGCTTCCAATGCACAAGGCGGCAGTACTGGCGCATACCGCATACAGCTGAGATTGTTTGAATCTCAGCCTAACAGCGATGTTTCCGTTTCTATTGCAACGGCCCCGATTGCCATCGTTTTCAATCGCGGACTGGAACATGAGGGCTTTGAAAAAGCAGCTTCTGCAGCAGTCGATCTCGATGAAAATTCAGTATTGGCTGACAACGGGATACTGAATATTCAGCGCGTCAAAGCGTTCGGGAAATATTACAAAGCGAAACTCAACTTTATCGGCAACAATCAATTCCAGCTCATTGCAGCCGAGGAAATTCCTGAAACGGAACATAACCGATAGCCCATATCGATACCGTTTAGCACATTGATCTCGGATATCCAGGGAGATGTGATAACTGACGCTCCTGCCCTTTGATGGATAATAATTGCCCTCAAAGGGCAACAGCGATTCAATTTTATGGCGCACAAGCGCACCCTACCCATGAGGGTGGCTGCCGAGAAATGTGGTGGACGCATTGCTTGCACTCAACTGAAACTAAAGCATGAGAGCGTGTCATTTCAATTTTTCACCCATAGCCCTGACGATAGCACTCAGCACCATACTGGGAGCCAGCAGCATCCTGATTCAGGGGCCGCTGCCGGGCGATATCCTTCTCACACAAGGGCTACAAAGCCTGTTCGGCAGCGGGCCAGCTTGGGCACATATCATGACCAGCACAGCAAAGCAGCCGCTGGTATGGCTGGCACTGGTTTTGGGCGGCCTATTAGCCTATACACGTGCTGGCTGGCGCGGAACCGGAACCGTGGCGATCACTTTCTTCGCTGCCAAAATAATCGATATGGCCTTGCGGGCGCTGATTCATGTCCCAAGACCGTTGCCCGAATTGGTTCAGGTGGCGTCTGTCAGCACCTCGTCCGGACTGCCCTCAACCTTCGCTTTGGTATATGGGGCAATTTTTATACCCGTTCTGATCGCTAACACACGAAGCGGGTGGGTTCAGTCTGCCGCAGCCACTGCGGCCATTCTCCTGCTTATCGCAGGCACCATGGCACGCGTCGTGCTGGGAGGCCATTGGATGAGTCAGATAATGGCCAGTCTACTGCTGGCCGGTTCCATTGGGTTGTTGGTCTATCAGATCTTGCAATCAATCCCTTCTAGGAGGCTGTCCAAGAATAGCGATCGTAGCGAGGGCGAAGCTGGCTGAGCGGGATTTTTCGATCACTTGAGGCAAATAGTGGTTCTATTCAACGAACAGGATCGGAAAATCTCGCCTGGCAGGTTCGTCCGCAGTAGATTACTTCGCTATTCTCGGACAGCCTCCTAGACATTCTAGCTGCTCACGCCTGCAATAGTCACTCAAACAAACACACAAATTAGGCATGGCGCACGGATTCGATCATCCTGAACTCATTGGATAGGGTCTTACCGGCCCTATCCAGAAACGATCATTGCACGCATTTTCTGCATCGCTTTGGCTTCGATCTGGCGCACGCGTTCGGCCGATACACCCAACTCATCGGCCAGCTCATGCAGGGTCGCGCTCTTCTCTTCCCGCAGCCAACGCGCCTCGATGATACGACGGCTGCGCGCATCCAGATGCTCCAGCGAATCCTTCAGCCGTGCATGGGTGATTTGCTCCAGCTCTTCCTGCTCCAACACCTTGGATGGGTCTGAACCATCGGTTAAATAGGTAATGGGACTGGCACAAACCTCATCTTCATTGTCCGACAGCGGCTCCAGTGAAATATCCCTGCCACTGAACCGAGTCTCCATTTCGATCACTTCCTCAGCCTTGACACCCAGTTGTTCTGCGACGGCAGTCACTTCGGCTTGGCTCATCGTGTCCAGACTTTTTTTCATACTGCGCAAATTGAAGAAAAGTTTTCGTTGATGCTTGGTCGTGGCGATTTTGACCAAACGCCAATTACGCATGATAAATTCATGAATTTCTGCCTTGATCCAATGGATGGCAAATGAAATCAGGCGCACGCCCCGCTCGGGGTCAAAACGCCTGACCGCTTTCATCAATCCGACATTGCCTTCCTGGATCAGATCCGCATGCGGCAGGCCGTAACCCAGATATCCTCGCGCAATGGCTATCACGACACGTAAATGCGACAGTACCAGCTGGTGAGCGGCCGTGATATCGCCCTCCTCCCGCATACGTTTCGCCAGGGATGTTTCCTCTTCCCGGGTTAGAATGGGAAAGCTATTGGCTGCATGGATATAGTGTTCCAGGTTTCCTCCATTCACTGCCGGCAAAGCCAAAGTATCATTCATTCTATTGATCCTCCTTTGCTCTCTGCAAATAATACTGTTGCGAAATTCGCTGTAAATTTTAGCACTCCTTTAAAGAGAGTGCTAACCAATCTATGGACCGGCAATCCCTCATTAAATTCATTCCCAAGCAAGCCCGTGAACAACTCCCAGCCTAATAGCTGAATCGCATGGCGCAATTTTATTCACCCTGTCAAGCAGGATTGAGAAACATGTGCCAAAATGCAGTGCGTTGTATACATTCCGGTACTTCCAGCAATATTCAACCTATTTTCCTCAGCCAAGCGGACTGCAGTGTGTAATTATCCCAACACAAGGCTGCCTGAATATGCGTGACCTCGATGTGCGCTTTGCTGCGTGGATAACGCATCGGCAGACAAAATATAACCCGGTTCTCAATATCAACACTTCATCAAACCATCTCTCTACGATACTATCATCAGCACGTTCTATAGCGTGCAACATATACCTATGTTGAAAGTCTTTGGACACCTATCACCCGACACCGACACCGTTTGCTCCGCTATTGTGTGGGCATGGTATCTGCAAGAAAAATGTGGCCTGGAGGCCTCTCCCTTTATACTGGGGGAGCTTAACAGCGAGACACGATTTGTTCTGGAACGCTTCGACATCTCGCCCCCCCCCTCCTCCCAGACATCACCGAACAAGATCAGGTTACCATCGTAGATACCAACAACCCACAAGAACTGCCCGGAAATATTAGCGATGCAACCATCGTCGAAATTATCGACCACCACAAACTAATCGGCGGGCTGTCCACCAAAGCGCCGCCCCGTGTCACCATCCGTCCCCTCGCGTGTACCACTACCATCATCTACGACCTGATGGGCCTCCGCGTCAATGACCTTCCTCACTCCATAGTCGGATTGATGCTGTCCGCCATCCTCTCCGACGCCCTGGCTTTTCGCTCTCCCACCACCACCTCCCATGACCAGGAAGTTGCCCGGACTCTCGCTAACGCCCTCGAGATCTCGATCGATAATTTGGCCGATAATTTATTTAAAGCCAAGTCCGATATCTCCTGCTTTTCTGATAAAGAACTGATTACGATGGACAGTAAGAAGTACGCCGTCGGAGATACCAACATCCGGGTATCAGTACTGGAGACCACCACTCCCGACTCGGTATTAGCCCGGCAGGCAGGTATCATTGAAGCGATTGCCGACTGTGTAGAAAATGAGTCAGACGTAGACGACGTTCTATTCTTCATAGTTGATATCCTAAAAGGGGAAGCTACTGTATTCACCTACAACGACTGGACAAAACGAATCATATCCACTTCGTTTTCCGTATCAACAAACGCAAATACTGTGACTCTACCCGGAATCGTCTCACGGAAAAGGCAGATCCTACCGGCATTGGCGGGCTAGAGACTACGTCTGTGGATCAGCAGTACTTTTCCGATTCCCCACGAACCCTGTCTAATTTGCTATGCTCTACGTATTATGCGATACGCAGCAACAATTCTCATTCGCTCCACCAAGCGGACTGCGCGGTTATCCCAGCACAAGGCAGCCTGGCTGCGAAATCCAGAACAATTCGCTCCCGATTGCTAAAAAGGCAACAGCCACAATGAAATATATCGAAGTCATCGCCAATCAAGGCAATGCGGATACCGTCGCCGCGATAGCAGAAAAAGCCCATGCACAGGATTTCCGGTTGGGTGTCACCGGTGAGGATGGCATGCAATCGATGCGCATACTGGTCAGTGATGACAAGCTTCAGTCAGTGCTGGATACACTGCAAAGCATTCTGGGCGCGCAGCCCACTGCCAAAATTGTAGTCTTGTCCGTCGAGTCCATTCTGCCCCAACCGGATGAAGAGAGGCGCAAACAGGAAGGCTCTGCCACAGCCGCCCGCGAGGCGATTTATCAGGATGTTGAGAAAAGCGCACGGCTCGATTTTAATTTTGTGGTCCTGGTCATCCTGTCAACACTGGTTGCCGGGATAGGCCTGATCGAAAACAATATCGCAGTCGTGATCGGTGCCATGGTGATCGCGCCGTTACTCGGCCCCAATTTAGCCCTGAGTCTCGGCACCGCCCTGGGTGACATCACCTTGATACAAAAATCGGCACGCACGCTGTTTGCCGGCATTCTATTGGTGGTGGTTTTGTCTGCGGGATTGGGAGTGCTTTATCCTGCTGATTTAACCAGCCATGAGCTGCTGTCACGCACCGAACCCGGCTTGGATTCGGTTGTGCTGGCCCTTGCTTCCGGTGCCGCAGCAGCCCTCTCTTTGACCACCAGTCTGTCTAGTGTGCTGGTCGGAGTGATGGTTGCCGTGGCCCTGCTCCCGCCTGCCGCAACGCTAGGGTTGATGCTGGAACGGGGCGCAACCGAGCTTGCGATCGGCGCCGGCCTGCTGCTGGCAGTCAATATCGTAAGCGTCAACCTGGCAAGCCGGATTGTTTTCTTCGTTAAAGGAATCCGGCCACGCATCTGGTTTGAAAAAGAAAAAGCCAGGCGCGCTTCGGTCATCTATGTACTGGGATGGTTCGTTACCCTGCTGATTCTGATCATTTTTATTTATGGACGCCATTTAATCGTTTTTTGAATTTCTCTCCGCAGCAGGACAGGCAATCAATCAGTCCGTTCGGTCCTGATTCACATGTTCGTGTGGCGCTTCCGTTTCACTCGGCCAGGCAGAAAAAGGGAAAGGGCGCTGCTCAGTATTGAATGTCAAGAACGAGATGATCTGATAGGCATATGCCGCCAGCTGGCGGCCCAGTCGCAGCAACTGCGCATTGGTATGACCAGTCAGCGCCACACACCCGAATTGGAAGACGGCCACCATTAGCACCAGGAATTTCACTATTCCCTGGAGAAAAACAAAAAGCAGCATAAAGAATGCGCGCATCCAGGTTTCGGTTCTTTGCAACCGTTCTTTTATTTCCTCTTTCATCGCAGCGGCTCCAAAAATTAGCAGACTGACATTTAACCCGGGAACCCCGGCTGACCGTTTATGATATCCATCACGAACTAAAGTTTCGCATCCAGGCACTTCAAGCAACAACCTTGCGTACCGGCACACACCAGCTATGCAGCATGATCGCTGACAGCCAGCATTTTCACAAACATCTCGCAACTTCCAGGTTACCCAGCCGGTTAACGGTTTTTACCGATACCCTTGTTCATGATCTTGAGAATTTCCTGCAGGAAGTGGATGGACCAAACGACACCGAAACCGGTTACTTCTGTACCTACTGCTCCCAGCCCGTCTTTGTGATGACAAGCCGAGAGATCCATATGCAACCAGGGCATGTCATTGACGAAATGTCGCAAAAAACATGCGGCCAGAATATGATCGGCATCACCTTCTATCAGGCATTGCTTAATATCAGCGATTTTGCTCTCAAGATCGGCTTTATAATCCTCATCCACCGGAAAAATACAAACACGCTCACCACTCGATTTGCCGATGGCCACTGCATTTTGTGCCAGATAATCACGGTTCGTGAAAACCCCACTGTAGCGCGCTCCCAGTGCGGTAATCATACTGCCCGTCAGGGTAGCGTAATCGATGATCAGATCCGGATTTTCCTTGGCAGCCAGCGCCAGCGTATCCGCCAGGATCAGACGGCCCTCGGCGTCAGTATGGACGATTTCGACTGTCATCCCATTCAAGGCGGTAACCACATCGTTTTGCTTGAATGCATCAGGGCCGATACTGTTCTGGGCAATCGCCAGCCAGCAATCGATATTGATTGGCAGGTTGGCCCGGGTAGCCGCCAGCAGCACGCCCAGTGCGACAGCGGAGCCATTCATGTCCCCATGCATGCCATACATATAGCGTGCGGGTTTCAGATTATGTCCACCGGTGTCGAAACAAATACCCTTACCCACCAAGGCGATGGTCCGGTCCTTTTGTCCGCCATTCACCTGCCTGCGCAAATGCACGATGGCAGCGTCCTTGGTTTGACTGCCTTGTGCTACCGCCACAAATGCGCCAGCGCCCATTTCCCGCAATTGCGTCAGATCATATTCTTCATACTGCCAATTCTCATTTGCGGCTAGTTTTTTGATCTGCTCGCGATAGGTTTTGGGCGTCAACTCATTCGGGGGCAATACGGTCAGCCCTCTGGCGAGGAAGTTGCCTTCCGCCTGCGCCCGCAATAAAGAAAATCCATCCGGATCCTCGAAGCCATAGAGCGTGATTTTTTCCAAAGATTTACGGTCAGCCTTGCGCTTGCGTACCGGCAAGACGGCACCGTTAATCCAGGCGATATAAACAGCCAGTCCGGCCAGATGCCGTTTCTGTAGCATACTGCCGTAGACCGCGAGGCTGATTTCCACCGGGCTCTCCTCCAGCAGAGGCTGTAACGCCTGGCGGATACAGGTCTGTTGTTCAAAATGGGACTGATCGGAATCCACCATGACCCAGGTACAAAGTGCACCGTTCGGGAGCGTGGCGGATAGCGGTTTCTCGCTGAGACTGCTCAATGGCAAAGCACGGCGCTGGAGCACATCACTAAGCATTTGCTCACCTGGCAATCGATATTTGCCGGGAATCTTGTCGAGCTTGGGCAGGACTATCAGGAGATGCGTGATTGGAGTGGATTCATCAAATGAAGCTTCGTTTTGTATTAGTGTTGCAAGCATTAGTTTCCTGGTAGTTGTCTATATAAGCGGATTGCCGGATCGAGTCATGGCATGTGATCCGCCCCTCTTTCAATAGGACTCTAAGTAACGCTGGCTCATCGAATGAGGTCTGATTGGTATCATCTTTATCGAATGTCATTGTGACGGTATTATATCTGCTTGAAAGAGATTTTCAGGATTATTCACATGTCAACATTGCGAATCAATCCTGCTTCGTCATGCAATCATAATGAAACGCCACGGCTACAACCGGAATCTGCAAACTATGGGCAGGTCAACTGGACAAGTCCGCTAGCATAGTCCAGACTGATTGCCTTATGCTATGAGTTTGTTGCAAAGTTGGTGTCGGCTGTCACCCGATGGCTATAGATAGCGGCACCTATGTTTTTATTTTTAATCTGACAATCTCGAAAGGAGAAATCAATGAAAAAATCCAACACCCCACTGGCTATCGCACTCACGACCGCACTCGGCACCATGGGTCTCGCCCATGCCACGGACAACCCTTTCGAAATGCAATCCCTGTCCCAAGGTTATAACATAGCCGAAGCGTCCACCAAGGGTGCGGAAGGCAAATGCGGCGAGGGCAAATGTGGCGAAGGCAAGTGCGGTGGCGCCAAGGACAGCAAAAAAGCCAAGGAAGGTCAATGCGGCGGCGACAAAGCCAAGGATGACAGCGCAAAAAAAGCCAAAGAAGGCAAATGCGGGGAAGGTAAATGTGGCGAAGGTAAATGCGGCGGTAATAAATAATCCAGCCGGAGTGCGATCATGCATGCGCTATCTCTGCATGGCGCGGGCCTCGGTCTGAGACGGGAGCATCTTTCCGGTCTCAGAACCGATATCCCGAATGCCATCGATTTTTTTGAGCTGGCCCCAGAAAACTGGATGGAAATGGGAGGACGGCGGCGACGCGACCTCGAAGCTATCGCAGCGCAGCGCCCCATTGTGGCGCATGGGCTCTCCCTCAATCTGGGCGGGTTCGCACCGCTGGATACGGCGTTTCTGAAACGCGTCAAACGCTTTCTGGATCAATATCAAATCGAATTGTTTACCGAGCATCTGTCCTGGTGTGGCGACGACGGGCATTTATATGATCTGCTACCCATACCCTTCACGAGCGATGCGGTCCAGCATGTCGCGACGCGAATCCGCCAAGCACAAAATATTCTTGAACGGCGGATCGCGCTAGAAAATGCGTCCTATTATGTCACGCCGTCGATAGCCGAGTTGAACGAGCAGGATTTCATTCGTGCGGTACTCGACGAAGCCGATTGCGATCTCCACCTGGATGTCAACAACGTTTACGTAAACGCCATCAACCATCGCTACGATCCACATGCCTTCATCGATGCCATGCCCTCGGCGCGCATCGTTTACCTGCATGTGGCCGGGCATTACCACGAAGCCGATGATCTCATCATAGACACCCATGGCGCGCCGGTCATCGATCCGGTATGGTCGCTGCTCGCATACACCTATGCCTGCAAGGGCAAGCGGCCCACGCTGCTGGAACGCGATTTCAACATTCCCCCACTCGCCGATTTGCTGCCTGAAATTGAAACCATCCGGAGATTGCAATCCCGTGCAGCCAAGGTCAACCATGCAGCCTGAAACCCTTGGCCACGCCGCTTACCAGAACGCTTTCGCAGCCAGGATCCGCGATCCACGCAACGCGCCCCGCCCACCCGGTGCGACGGCACGCCGCATGCGCGTCTATGAACAATTATTGTTCAACAACCTGGAAAGTTTCTTACTCGCCTGTTATCCGGTCACCCGCGAACTGCTGAGCACACGAGCCTGGAAGCGGACAGTGCGCCGTTTCTTTCGGGAACACCGCTGTCATTCCCCCCTGTTTCGGGATATTCCCCAAGCATTTCTCGATTGGATGGAGGCCGGTATCGCCGCAAGCGACTTTACCGCGCTGCCCTTTCTTGTCCAGCTGATGCACTATGAATGGCTGGAGCTGTCGGTCTCGATCGCCGAGGCAGAGCCCGATCCAGAACAAATCGATCCCGATGGCGATTTGCTGACAGAGCGTCCGGTTCTCCATCCCGGCTCCCGGCTCGCCTGCTATGCCTATCCGGTGCACCGTATCGGTCCCCGCTTCAAACCCGCAGCCCCGGACCATCACATGCACTGTTACCTGCTGTACCGCGATGCCGAGGATGCAGTGCATTTCGCCACCCTCAATCCAGTCACGGCACGCTTGCTGGAGCTGATTCAAACCGAACAGCCGACCGGTCAGGCAGCGCTCAGGCAAATTGCAACGGAAATCAACCATCCCAATCCGCAACGGGTCATTGAAACGGGTGGCCAGTTGCTGCATGACCTGGCCACCCGTGGCGCGCTGCTAGGCACCTGGAAGCACGAATGAACCCTTTTCCCAATCTTTTCTGAAAATCTGCAACACACGCCCTCCTCTTTACCCGCCTGAATCATAGCGCCTTGTCATAAGAAAGCAGCCGGGCAAGCAATAAAGAAAGACTGCAATCAAACAGCATCCATCCCCCTCTCTCGCCACTTGCCTCACACCCCCACCAATCCAACGAAATCTTTCCCCATCTTGCCAAACCATCAAAATTGACTACGCCTGTTTATCTTTAATTCTGATAAAGAAATGAATTTTTATTGTTTCAAACAATAAAAAGAAACTGATATTTTGTCGCAACTCGATAAACATTCATTCCAAACATCATGACTATCGGCATTGCTCCAACAAAACGGAAACAGACGCCTGTTGAGATTGAACAGCAAATCTTTCGCGCGATTCAACAGATCAAGTATGGATCGGTTGAAATCGTCATCCATGAGGGAAAAGTCGTTCAAATCGAATGTCGAGAAAAAATTCGCATTGGCCATCCGGGTTAACTCATCAATCGAATGACAAATCAACAAACTCAATCACGCCCAACCATGCCTGGAAAAATTTGAGTTTTACCCCGACCAGATAACTGGAGGAGAAAGGTCACCACAACTGGATACGACCTGACCGGAAAACCGGAAGCGCTTTCCTTCAGAATCAAGGGGGTAACAAATGAAGCATGCCAGATTTATCTGGATTCTGCTGGCTAACAGCTTTTTAACTGCCGGTTCCGTTCAGGCAGAAAAAAACATAATCACTACTGGATCAACTGATCAAACAACTCAACAAAACATGTTGCAGACTGCTCAAAACCAATTAACGAATACCGGTCGTTCAGCTGGCGTCATACACACGCCAACCGCTGCCGGCAATCCGGTACAGGACGCCAAACCTGGCACTTTTTACCAACGTGCGCGCAGCTACAGCACGCATCCCGAGACCGATCCGCCCCGCTACGTGCGCAATCTGGCAAAAACCGGCATTGATGCCTTCAAGGATCTCTACTGGCTGGATGTTGGGCTGGATCACCGCGTTCGCTATGAATTGCGTAACAATGATCTTCGCCGTGACCGGATCACTACCGATCATCCCGTTTTACTGAGAACCCGGGCCTATGTAGGCATCAGGGAGATTCTGGATCCTTTGCGGCTCGTGGTTGAATTTGAGGATGCGCGTCGCTATCACGGCAAGTTTCCAAAAGACAATCGGGACTGGAATGAATTTGAATTGATTCAAACTTATGGCGAACTCTATTTTAGGGGTGCATTAGGGCAAGATGATTTAGGGAATCATCGCCCCATCAGAATCCGGGGCGGCCGCATGGCCTGGGAAGCATTAGACCGGCGTTTGTTGGGCAATAACCAGTGGCGGAATACCACCAATAACTTCGAAGGGTTTCGCGTCACGCTTGGTCAGGAAGCCAATGACTGGGAAATCGATGGATGGGGCATGCAGCTGGTGATAAGGCTCATAGACGAATTTGACCGTCGCAACAAAAGCCAATGGTTTTACGGTGCGATCGGTCACTGGCGCAAATGGTCCGAGGTCGTCACCTTGCAACCCTATTACATGGGCCTCATGCAAGACGACAAGGGAGGCACACAAGCCAAACGGGAAATTCATTCTCCTGCCCTGCGCGCTTATGGGGTATTGCCCGGCACCGAAATAGACTTTGACCTGAGCACAGTTTATCAGTTTGGGCGCGATAACGGACAGAAGAAAGCGGCCTGGGCTTATTTCCTGGAGTTCGGCCATACCTTTCAGCAACTGAGCTGGAAACCGCGCATCAGTGCTTTCTATGGCTTTGTGAGCGGTGATCGTGATCCCAACTACAATGTAAACAATCGTTTTGAAAGATTCTTCGGGTTTGCGCGCCCCTGGTCAGCAGATGATTATTTTGTACCGGAGAATATCAAAGCACCCAAAATCAGGCTTGAATTTCAACCGCATACTGATCTAAGAATCGACGGTGGCTACAACGGGTTCTGGTTAGCCAGCAAAACTGATCGTTTCAACAATCTGCTCAACGGCAGAGGCGGCAATCGTGACCGCACTGGCAACAGCGGCGATTTTCTCGGACACGCCATCGATCTCCGGGCAATCTATAAATTGACGTCACATGTCAACGCCACTGTGGGTTACTCACGCTGGTTCAATGGTGAATTTGTCAAGAACCGGCAACTGGCCACGTTAGGTGAAACCGCTTCCGGCAGTAATTTTTTCTATGTAGAAGTATCAGTCAGCGCATTTAAATAATATCCATTTCTCATGAAAGGCATTCTTATGAAATTCAGTATATGGCTATCCGCCGGATTGGTTGCATCCAGCCTGCTTGTCAGTCACCACGCACTGGCCGACAGGAGCATTCTCAATGTTTCTTATGACCCAACCCGGGAGTTGTATCAGGCATTCAATCAAGCGTTCATCCAGGATTGGCAAAACAGAACCGGAGAAAAAATATCCGTCAAACAATCACATGGGGGCGCCGGCAAGCAAGCGCGGGCGGTCATCGACGGTGTGCCGGCCGATGTCATCACCCTGGCGCTTGCCTATGATATCGATGAAATCAGTGAACGATCTGGCCTGATCCCCAAGGATTGGCAGAGTCGTCTGCCTCATAACAGCTCCCCTTATACCTCGACCATTGTTTTGCTGGTCCGCAAGGGAAATCCCAAAGGAATTAAAGATTGGGATGATTTGATCAAACCCGGCGTCGCCGTCATCACCCCCAATCCCAAAACATCTGGCGGCGCACGCTGGAATTACCTGGCTGCATGGGCCTTCGCGCTCAGGAAATATGATGGCAATGAAACCCAGGTTCGCGATTTTCTGGCAAAACTCTATAAAAACGTCCCGGTACTTGATTCCGGCGCACGCGGGTCAACCACAACTTTTGTTGAGCGCGGCATCGGGGACGTGTTCATTTCCTGGGAGAATGAAGCCTTTCTGGCCATCAAGGAATACGGCCCGGATAAATTCGAAATTATCCTTCCTTCAATCAGCATTCTTGCCGAACCACCGGTAACACTCGTCGATAAGAACGTCGACAAACATGGCACAAGAGATGTTGCACAGGCCTATCTGGAATATCTCTACACCCAGCAGGGCCAGGAAATTGCCGCACGACACTTCTACCGCCCCAGTGACCCGAAAATTGCAGCGCGCTATACCCATCAGTTTCCAAAACTCAACCTGGTTACAGTGGATGAAGCATTCGGTAGCTGGCAAAACGCACAAAAGATTCATTTCAGTGACGGCGGTTTATTCGACAAAATTTACGAGTATTGATAACAGCCAATTTGACGCAGTCGTTCGCTCATACCGGCAAACATCACTTGTTCCAGTTTGCTAACTGTACTGCAGGCCAGTTATGACACCTTGATCACCAGGAGTTCAGATTGTGAGTACCTTTAAACAATATAGTGTCTTGCCAGGCTTCAGTTTGGCGTTGGGGTTCACCCTGCTTTATCTGAGCCTGATTGTTCTGATCCCTCTCTCAGCGACGTTTATTCAAACAGCAGAGCTTAGCTGGCAAGAATTCTGGGCGACAGTGACCGCACCCCGGGTCGTGGCATCATACCGTCTGACATTCGGCGCTTCTTTGGCTGCGGCATTGGTCAATGCTGTGTTTGGATTGCTGGTAGCCTGGGTGCTGGTACGATATCGATTTCCGGGCAAACGCTTTGTGGATGCCTTGATCGACCTCCCCTTCGCCCTGCCGACTGCTGTGGCCGGCATTACGCTCACCGCCATCTACGCAGGCAACGGCTGGATCGGTCAATACCTGGAACCGCTAGGCGTAAAAATCGCCTACACGCCCCTAGGCGTTTTCGTCGCGCTGACATTCATTGGATTGCCGTTCGTTGTCCGTACCGTGCAACCCGTACTGGAAGATATTGAACCAGAGCTGGAAGAAGCCGCCGCCATGCTGGGCGCAACACGCCTGCAAACCTTTCAACGCATTATTTTCCCAACGGTTCTTCCTGCATTGACAACTGGCTTCGCACTGGCCTTTGCGCGTGCCATTGGTGAATATGGATCAGTGATTTTTATTGCGGGCAATATGCCGATGATTTCAGAAATCACGCCACTGCTGATTATCACCAAGCTGGAACAATATGATTACACTGGTGCGACGGCTATCGCCGTCGTGATGCTGGTAATTTCATTTGCGCTGTTATTGATTATCAATGTTCTGCAATGGTGGAATCGCCACCGCAACTCGCTGGCATAAAACGGAAATAAACTCTCATGACGACACTTGCACAAACGCTATCTTCCGGCAGGCTGCAAAGCGCACGGATTGCCGAAGAGTCCGCCTGGGTACGCTGGATATTAATTGGGCTCGCCCTAACCTTTTTGGCATTGTTTCTTTTCGTGCCATTGGTAGCGGTTTTCCATGAAGCACTCAAAAAAGGGTGGGATGTTTATTATGCTGCCATCACCGAGCCCGATGCATTGGCGGCAATGCGACTGACCCTCACCGCCGCGGCAATTGCCGTCCCACTGAATCTGATATTTGGCATTGCGGCTGCCTGGGCGATCGCCAAATTTGAGTTCCGTGGAAAAAACATACTGATCACGCTGATCGATCTGCCTTTCTCGGTCTCTCCCGTCGTGGCCGGTTTGATCTATGTACTGGTTTTTGGGTTGCAAGGCTGGTTAGGACCGTGGCTGGCAGCACATGACATTCAGATTATATTTGCTGTCCCAGGCATTGTCCTGGCGACCATTTTTGTCACCGTACCGTTTATTGCACGCGAACTCATTCCTTTGATGCAAGCGCAAGGAACAGAAGAGGAAGAAGCTGCTGTGATACTGGGTGCAAACGGCTGGCAGACGCTCTGGCGGGTCACGCTTCCCAATATCAAATGGGGGTTGCTATATGGCACCATTCTTTGCAATGCACGGGCGATGGGCGAATTCGGAGCCGTATCCGTCGTCTCAGGCCATATACGTGGCAGCACCAATACCCTGCCGCTGCATGTCGAAATTCTCTATAACGAATACAGCTTTGCAGCCGCCTTTGCAGTCGCTTCGCTGCTGGCAATGCTCGCTCTGATAACCCTCGCAGCCAAAACTTTGGTGGAACACCGCCTCGCAAAACAACATCAACCACGAGAAATTAACCATGAGCATTGAAATCAGCAATCTTTCCAAACAATTCGGATCTTTCGTTGCACTTGACCATATCCATCTCGCTATCAAACCCGGCGAATTGCTTGCCTTGCTTGGCCCTTCCGGTTCAGGCAAAACCACATTGCTGCGGGTAATCGCCGGACTTGAAACAGCGGATAGCGGACAGGTATTGTTCAATAACGAAGACTCGACCAGCAAGCATGTACGCGATCGCCAAGTGGGTTTCGTGTTCCAGCACTATGCCCTGTTCCGGAATATGACCATTTTTGAAAACGTGGCGTTTGGTTTGCGGGTTCGCCCGAAAAAGCATCGCCCCACTTCCCAGGAAATTGATCAACGCGTCACCCATTTGCTTAAACTGGTTCAACTGGATTGGCTGGCAGACCGCTATCCACATCAGCTCTCTGGCGGGCAGCGGCAACGTATCGCGCTCGCGCGGGCGCTGGCAGTGGAGCCCAAAGTGCTGTTACTGGATGAACCGTTTGGCGCGCTCGATGCCAAGGTACGCAAGGAATTACGCGCCTGGTTACGCAAATTGCACGATGATATGCATATCACAAGCATTTTCGTCACCCATGACCAGGAAGAAGCCCTTGAAGTCGCTGACAGAGTCGTAGTGATGAACCAGGGCCGTATCGAACAAATCGGCACCCCCGACGAGGTTTATGAAAAGCCTGCCAATCCATTCATTTACGAATTTCTGGGTCACGTCAATCTATTTCATGGCCGGGTACAGCGTGGCCGAGCATGGATTGATAATATTGAAATTCACGCGCCGGAACATGCCGAGGCCGATGCGTTTGAAGCCATTGCTTATGTGCGGCCACATGAGATTGAAGTGGAACGGGAAATCAACGGTGAACCGGCGCTTGCGGCACGCGTTGTACATGTGCTTTCTACAGGCCGCGTGGTCAAACTGGAACTTGTCCGGAACAATCATCAAAACCAGGACACCATCCAGGTCGAATTGAGCAAGGAGCGCTTCCGGGCGTTACAGCTGGCAAAAGGGGATAAGGTTTATATCCGGCCTCGCCGCTTGGATTTCTTTCCAGATCCAGCCAACCAAAGTTTGCTTGCCTCCTAGCTGGCTCTGCCTCAGAGCAGTTTGATCGCTTTGCCGGGAAACATGCATTGCACACACATCCCTTGAATTGATCTGCCATACGATTTAACCCATACAGCCAACATCAGCGAGACGCACATTGAATTTTCAACAACTTCGTATCATCAGCGAAACCGTTCGTCAGAACTTCAATCTGACCGAAGTGGCCAACAAGCTGTTCACTTCACAGTCAGGTGTCAGCAAGCATATCAAAGATCTGGAAGACGAACTCAATATTGAATTGTTCGTACGCAGAGGCAAGCGGCTCACCGGTCTGACCGAGCCCGGCAAGGCGCTGATCAAAATTGTCGAGCGCATTTTACTGGACACCCGCAATATCAAACGGCTGGCCGAGCAATTCAGTTGTCATGACACGGGACAATTGATCATTGCCACCACCCATACCCAGGCGCAATATGCGCTCCCTGCCGTCATCACTCAATTCAAACAAGCGTTTCCCAAAGTGCATCTTGTGCTGCATCAGTCCAGTCCGGGTGAAATCGTATCCATGCTGCTCGGTGATCAGGCCGATATCGGCATTGCGACCGAAGCGCTCAAGGATACCAAATACCTGGTTTCCTTCCCCTATTACTCCTGGCATCACATTATCATTGTACCCACCGGACACCCCTTGTGCTCCGTTCCCGGCCTCACTCTGGAAGCAATTGCGGAATTTCCAATCGTCACTTACCATGAAGGCTTCACTGGCCGTTCCCGGATCGATCAGGCATTCATTCGCGCCGGGCTTACCCCCGATATCGCCATGTCAGCCCTGGATGCGGATGTCATCAAAACTTATGTGAATCTTGGCCTCGGGGTAGGAATTATCGCTTCGGTCGCGTTCATCCCCGAAAAAGATACCCATCTTGTCAGGTTGAATGGCGCCGATCTATTCGAACAAAATACCACCTATATTTCTGTCAGGCAGAACCATTATCTGCGCAGTTATGCTTACCGGTTCATGGAATTATGTGTGCCCACGATCAATGAAGCTGTTGTTCGCATGAATGTTGAACAGGAAATGGACCCGCCGTTATGAGGCGATCGGCTTTCGTGTTTATCGCTCACTGCCCGGGCAGAAACGCGCTTGCATACGCCTGCGCCCCATTCCTGGAGCGAGATAATACGCCCAGTCGTGTATGATACACGTCAGGTAACTATCAACCAGGGCTATTCATGCGTCAATATCTCGATTTGATGCGGCATGTGCTCGAGCATGGCCGTAAAAAAACCGATCGGACCGGCACCGGCACCTTGTCCATTTTTGGCTATCAGATGCGTTTTGATCTGCAGGCGGGGTTTCCACTGGTGACCACCAAGAAATGTCACGTCAGATCGATCATTCACGAATTGTTGTGGTTTCTGCGCGGCGACACCAATATTCAGTATCTCAGGCAGAACCAGGTCACCATCTGGGATGAGTGGGCAGATCAGAATGGAGATCTGGGGCCGATCTATGGCCATCAATGGCGCTCATGGACGATTACGGACAAGGACTCGATCGACCAGATTACGCAGGTCATTCAGCAGATCAGGGAAACCCCTGATTCACGCCGGATGCTGGTCTCCGCCTGGAATGTCGGCGATCTCGGCAAAATGCGGCTAGCGCCTTGCCATGTACTGTTTCAGTTTTATGTCGTGGATGGCAAACTGTCCTGCCAGTTATACCAACGCAGCGCGGATATTTTCCTGGGCGTGCCTTTCAATATCGCATCCTATGCACTGCTGACACTCATGATCGCGCAATGCTGCCAACTGCAACCTGGGGAGTTTATTCATACCTTTGGCGATGCGCATTTGTACCTGAATCATATCGATCAGGCCCGGCTGCAGCTCGGCCGAGAACCCAGAGCGCTGCCCTGCATGCAGCTCAATCCCACAGTCACCAATATTTTCGATTTCAAGTACGAGGACTTCAGCTTGCAGCACTACGATCCCCATCCCCCCATCCATGCGCCGGTCGCGGTATGACCGGGCCCCAGCTTGCCATCCTGGCCGCAGTCGCGGCCAACCGGGTGATCGGCCGCGACAACGCGCTGCCCTGGCACCTGCCCGCAGATCTCAAGCATTTCAAGGCGCTGACCATGGGCCAGATCATCGTCATGGGGCGGCGCACATTCGATTCGATCGGGCGGCCACTTCCTGGGCGCGTGAATGTTGTGCTCACCCGTCAGCCGGATTTGCAACTGCCAGGCGTCGAAATTGCAACCTCGATGGAAGCGGTACTCGAACGCTTTGGCGAAGACACGCGAACGATTTTCATCATCGGCGGGGCCGAGCTTTACCAGCAAACCCTGCCCTACTGCGACCGACTATATCTCACTGAAATACAGCAGGCATTCTCTGGAGATACTTTTTTTCCGGCCTACGCGCGCGATGCCTGGCAAGAAATTTCGCGCGAAATCCAGCAGGATGATACATCCGGATTGACATACCATTTCGTGGTGCTGGATCGCAAATCAGCCAGCCACTTACCGCCAACCGGCGCAAACCCAGCGGCTGCGCAATGATCAATCCTTGGCCACCAGCGACTCGGTTTCGATCCGGGTCTGCCACTCTTTCATCCAATGACTGAGCCTATCGGCCGGCATCGGCTTGGCGATGAAATTGCCCTGCGCAAGATCGCAGCCGGTCTGACGCAACAATTCCCAGTCCCCCCTGTCTTCCACGCCTTCCGCGACCGTTTCCATGTTCAACTGCTTGGCCAGGGCAAGACTGGTATCATAAATTACACGCAGCGTTTCACTCTCCCAGGCGCGGTGCACAAATCCCTGATCGATCTTGAGCTCATCGAACGGAATATCACGCAGCTGCGCGAGCGAGGAATGGCCCGTGCCGAAATCATCGATCGACAAATGAAAACGTTTCAGGCGCAACCGGGTCAGAATCTCGAGTGAAACACGCACGTCGCCCATCAGCTGGCTTTCAGTGATTTCCAGCACGATCTTGTTCGGTGGAATAGCAGACTTGGCGGCCAATCGCACCACGACATCCTGGAAATCGAGCGATGCCAGGTTATCCATCGATACGTTGACTGCCACTTTCAATTCGTAGCCCGATTGTTGCCATAGCCTAGCCTGGGCGAAAGCCTGCTCGAGCACCTTCTGCGTCAGGGCATTGATCAGGCCATGTTTCTCCGCCACACCAATAAACTGATCGGGATAAATGATCCCATCCTCGGGATGCTGCCAACGCACCAGCGTTTCCACACCAGCCAGCGCGCCGGTATCGACCCGGACTTTCGGCTGATAATAGTTGACCAGCTCACCCGCCTCGATGGCAGCCTCGACAGCTGGGCCATCATAGGTTTTCTTGACACCGCTCGCACGCTCACGCTGCTGCACGGGAGGCGCCAGCTTGATCATCAACGCTTCCAATGCCTCGGGCTGCACGGGTTTCTGCAAATAACCCAGAATGGTGATCTTGTGCGCTTGCACCAGCTTCTCGGTTGTTCTGAGCATGCGCTCATCCTCGCCGCTGACCAGAATCAGGCTGCCGACATAGCGGCGGCCGACCAGATGACGCACGAATTCGATGCCATCCATGCCAGGCATGTTGAGATCGAGCAGAATCAGATCGGGCCGACGCTCAGCGTCATCGATCAGCACCAGTGCATCCTCGCCCCGCTCACAGCAACTGATATGCACCACCCCCTGTTTTTCCAGCATGCGCGCCAGAATCTTCAGTATGAAGGGATCATCATCGAGAATCAAAATCTTGATGGCGGATAATTCGGTCATATAAATCGCTTTCATAAAAATAATGCAATCCGGAAACCTCCGTTGCATGGATCGGTGTGCATGGAACGAGCGAACCAGTGCAGCCGATCACCCTCTCAGCTTCCGGGCTCAAATTCAATCGATCCAGAATGCGCCACGCTGCCGCTTCAAATACCAGAACGAGCGCTCATCCTCGCGGCAAGCGCCATAACGAAAAGACGGCGGCAAGCCTGGTAACTTGAAGCGCAGATCAATAAACCAGATACAGGTACCCGGGCCAGTATAGTCGATGCCATCCAGAACCGGAAATTTTGCAAAGTTGCGGAACGGGATCATCGTCGGCTGCTGCCAGGCCAGCCGGGCCAGCGCTGCCTCAGCCGGGGAAGGCGCGGCGTATAAACCGTATACTTGCCAGTCGGCCATCGTCAGCGGACGATAGGCAGCCGCCATCTGACGCAACCAGTTCCCGCCATCGACGGGTTCGGCTGGCGCGTCACGCCTCAAGTGGATCAAGGCCACATGCAACCGGTCATCCTCTGCAACGATCAGCATCCGGTTAAACGGCAACAATGGTTGCGGCAATACGCTGACTGTATGCTGTGCCAGCCTTTGTTGCACGGCATATGCCTCAGCGGCACGGACCGCTTCCGCTTGCAGCCACCCCGCACAGGCGAGATACCCGCCCACGCCCAGCCATGCAAGCATGGCGCAGGCACGCTTGGCCGGCCTGTACAGGCTTGTTACCAGCCCGAGGATGATCAGCCCTGTCAGCCATGGGTCCATGACAAAAACCAGCGGCCAGGCAAAGCGGCTGCTGGAAATTGGCGCAAACAGCATCAGACCATAGGCCGTCACCAGATCGCCCAGGATATGAATCAGCAGCCCGAGACAGGCCGGAATGAAAAAATTGCGCCAGGCGGCACGCTGCCCCAGCCATCTGGCACACAAATGCGCCAGCAGCCATGCCCAGCCGGGCAGCATCAGCAAGGAATGGGTCAGCCCCTGGTGCCAGTTGAGATAGGTCAGGGTATCGACCAATCGCAAAACGATATCGATATCGGGAAAAGCTGCCGCCACACCCCCCACCAGTATTTGCTGCCGCCGCAACCGGACCGGGCCGGCCGGCTGCACGGTCCGCACCAGCAGTGCGCCACTGAGGATATGCGTGACGGGATCCATGCCTGTTCAGCGCCTTGACAGGAAGTTTGATCCGATCAGATCAATCGAGCTGTAACGGGAGCTGACGTGGACGGGAAACAGCCTGCCCATTGGCATGATGCGCACGCTGGTTAGAACCCGCCAGCCAAGGAAGCATCGATAGGTGACGCTGCAGAAACTGGCTGGTATAGCGCGCATCTTCGGATTCGTCCCGCATCCAGAAAAAAAAGGTCATGAGATATATGCTGGTCAGCGCGCTTTCCTCAAGCGCGCGCCAGACAAACGTGGCATCGCGGTGAGCGGCTTCACGGATCCATTGCACGGTCCGGCTGACGCGCATGATGGCGGGCACCTGGATATGGATATGGCCAATTTCCAGTTTGGAAGCGATCATTTGCCGGGTAACCCTGCGCTGCACGGCCAGAGCATTCAACCAGGCCATGATCAGATGCTGAACCCGTTCGGCCGGCGCCAGTTCGAGAAATCCGGCCGACTCGGCTTCCCTGAGCATATGGCTATCGGCCCGGTCGAACCAGGCATCGATCAGCTCATCCTTTTCACGAAAACAGCAGCGGATATCATCCAGCGAAATCGCCAGCTGCTCCGCCACCTCGTGCAGGCGCAATGCCTCCCAGGATGAACGTGCCGCCAGCACCATCGCGGTTTCGATAATGGCTTCGCGCATCGCATCATTGTTTGCCGTCATGTCAGCCTCCTCTGGTTTCATAATCTGGAAATAAAACCCGAAACATAGTATATATCCCACACTGTTGCTGCCGGGAACCTGTCACCATACGCTTTTTTCCAGCCAAGCGACAAGTTCGTTGTCGATATACTATTTTTAACTACCGATGGAGACCATCAACATGAAGCAAACAATCAAGGCATCTCTCATCGCCGCCTGCGCCAGCGTACTGATTGGACAAACCTCCAGCGCATTCGCCGATCTCAGCAGCGATACCGAAACCCTGCTCAACTGGGCAGAGAGAACATTCCCGCATTTGTTCCCCACCCACCAGGCCACCCACTCACTCGATCCCTGGCGGTTCCGCTATTATCCGCAGACCAATATTTACGCCGGCATCAATACGCAAGATCAGAATGTGTATGTATTGGGCGGCCCCTGGGGCTATGACAACCCAACCCAAATCAGCCCGGTATCGACTCTTCTGGCCGACATCACCCAATCCGGTGGCGATGGCAGCATCCCCGCCTGCAAGACCGACGATATCCCGGCTGGTTTTGTTTATACCCAGAGCGGCAATACCGTGAACATCACGACCAATGGCCAATGCATCAAGCTGCCGCCAGACACCGATTTCTGCGA
This sequence comes from Nitrosomonas halophila, assembly GCF_900107165.1. Taxonomy (GTDB): domain Bacteria; phylum Pseudomonadota; class Gammaproteobacteria; order Burkholderiales; family Nitrosomonadaceae; genus Nitrosomonas; species Nitrosomonas halophila. Next base: position 39,289 of record NZ_FNOY01000001.1, on the reverse strand, counting down.
AGCGCCTGAGGAAGAAGTAGCGGCACCGACCGGCATTTCAATTTTGACTACGGTCGATGTTCTGAAATCCGAATGGGGGGGCGTCACATTTAACAATGGGCCTGGCAATATTCCCGATTCATTTTCGGGCAATACTGCAGTTTGTGTCATCAATGCGTCACCTGACCAGGCTCCGTTAACAATCAACACAGATATTTGCCTGGACGTGACTGACGAAGTGATGGAAGATTTCGCAAGCGATCCCGGAATCACTATTACTGATTCGAGCATCACCCATGCCACCCAAACCACCATGCGCAATGATCGGGTGCCTGATTGCTTCCAGACCGAAGCCATATCGATTCACGATGCCTATACCGGCCAAACCTGGATCAATATTGGTGGACAATTCATTGATCCAAATGATATGGGTGGTATCGGTGATTTGCCGAATTTCAATTACTGATGCAATCCAAATCCGGCAGACGCAGCGAGAACCCCGTGCAGGGCAGTTCTCTTGATCGTATGTCTTGAATGATCTCCTGCTCCAGCTGTACCTTCTACAGCTGGAGCAGGTTTCCAGCATAAGTGCCTCAGGCGATTTTCTTCAACGTCAGCAACGGTGGTTCGGAGAGCGTGGCACGCGTGCCCAGCAGGCCCACCACGGTCACACCCACCACACCGACCAGTATGCCGACCAGCCCTATCCAGATATTGGGGGTATAGGTGATATGCAAGGCATATTTACCGATCAGGTAGCCGAGCACACTCGCGCCCGCCGCTGCAAAAATTCCGGCCAGCGCGCCCAGAATCGCGAATTCCACCGCCCAGGCGCGCGCAAGCTGCTGTTTTCTTGCCCCAAGCGTGCGGAAAATTGCCGCTTCATAAATGCGCTCATCCTGTGTCGAGGCGATCGCGGCATACATGACAGCGAACCCCGCCAGCAAGGTGAATAGAAACACAAACTCGATTGCGCGCGTGACCTGCTCGATCATGCTTTGCACCCGCTCGATCACGGTCGCGACATCGATAATCAGAATATTTGGAAACGCGCGTACCAGATCCTGCAGGATTCTTGCCCGCTCGGACGGCAGATAGAAACTGGTGACATAGCTGGCCGGATAGTTATCCAGCACCCCGGGGCGCACCACGGCAAAGAAATTGACATGAAAGGTATCCCAGTCCACCGTGCGCAAACTCGTGATCGTGGCTGAGAAATCTCCCCCGCCGGTATAGAATGTCAGTCGGTCACCGAGTTTGAGGCCGAGGGTCTTGGCAAACTCCACTTCCATCGACAGCTCCGGCTCGGATGAAATAACGTCTGCCTTCCACCAATGGCCCGCCACAATTTCATTGTCCTGTTGCAGCGTATCCGTCCAGGATAGATTGAACTCCCGGTTGACCATTTGTTTGGCGCGCGGATCGGGATAATCATCGAGGCTGACAGCCTGGTCGTTGATTTTCATCAAGCGCGCGCGCACCATCGGAAAAATTTCCGGCCGCACAATCGCGTGCTCATCGAAAAATGTCATCAACGCTGCCTGCTGATCCGGCTGAATGTTCACCAGGAAGCGGTTGGGCGCCTCCTCCGGCAGCCGGGACTGCCAGTCCTGCAATAAATCATTGCGCGTCAGCGTCAACGTCAGCAAGGCCATCAACCCCAGTCCCAATGCAGTCGCCTGCACCAGACTGGGAATCGCCCGCCGGCGGATATTGGCCAGGCCATAGCTCCAGGGGCTCGATCCCTGCGGGCGGGCCAGCAAGAACAGTCTGATCAGCAACAAACCGAACAGTCCGAACAGAACTATCGCCAGCAGAAAGCCCAGCATGATCATGATGCCAAGCATGAGCGAGCCCGCCTTCCAGATGAACAATGTCGACAGCATGGCCAGCCCGAATCCATAGCCGGCCAGGCTATGTACATTGGTCAATTCCAGATCACGCCGGATCACGCGCAAGGCCGGCACCTGCCGCAAATTCAGCAGCGGAGGCAGGGAAAAACCCAGCAGCAACACCAGGCCGGTCAGCATGCCTTGCATGGCGGGCAATGCCGTTGGCAGCGGCAACTGGATGCCGATCAACTCAGCCAGCCAGTGCGAAAGCACCTCCTGTGCCAATCCGGCAAACACGCAGCCCAGCAAGCTCGCGGCCGTCCCCAGCATCACAAAATAGTATAAATACAGGCGCATCAAATCCGACTCGGTTGCGCCCAGACAGCGCATGACGGCACAACCATCCAAATGACGCTGAATAAAACGGCGCGTGGCCAACGCGACCGCAGCAGCCGCCACCACGACACTGGCCAGAGCAGCCAAACTCAGGAACTTGCTGGCACGGTCCAGTGCCGAGCGTATTTCCGGGCGTGCGTCCTGGATCCCTTCGACCCGTTCGTTCGGCGCCAGCCTGTCATCGATCCAGCGTCTGAACTTGGCCACCCGATGCTCGTCTCCGGCCACCAGCAATTGATAGCTGACACGGCTGCCGGGCTGGATGAGCAGGGTGGCTGCCAGATCCTCCTCGTTCATCAGTAACCGTGGGTTCATGCTGACGAATCCAACCGAATGATCCGGTTCGCTGGCCACCAGGGCTGTGACCATCATTTCCAGGGCACCCACTTCGATCTTGTCCCCCACCGTCACTTTCAACCCTGTCATGACTTTCTCGTCGATCCAGACTGTGCCTGGCCGGGGAATGCCATGCGCCATCCGGACTGGCCGGATGGCCGTATCATCAGTCGGCGGATCGGCCAGCTTCAATACGCCCCGCAGCGGATAACCGGGCGCCACCGCCTTGATGCCCGTCAACAGGTTATTGTCTTCAAAGCTGACCATGCTGGGGAAGCGGGTCAGGCTGGTCGTTTCCAGCTCCAGCTTGCGTGCCCGCTCGGCATAGGCGGGCAGCAAGGGGCTATCGGATGTGACCAGCAAGTCGCCACCCAGTAACTGGTTGCTCTCGCGCACCAACGCCTTCTGCACCCGGTCGGAGAAAAAACCAACCGTCGCGACGCCACTGACAGCAATGACAAGCGCCAGGGTCAGGATATGCAATTCTCCCGCGCGCCAGTCTCGTAACAACATCCGTGCGGAGAGTCTGATCATATTCATTTCAAGTAAACCTCAGATTGGAAGAGTGCACTGCGCGCCACATGGCACGCGTCTGCAGCCACGCAGGTTTGCTGACAGGCAAGCCCGCGCTCCCGGCATTGGCTGGCTGGCAACCACTCACTGTTCACAAAAATATTCATTATGCAAGATGCTTGGCAGCATCCACGCCATCAATCGACGGCCCGCCCGGCAACCAGTTTGATGATGCGCGAACAGCGCGCGGAGAGATGCTCGTCATGCGTGACCAATATCAGCGTCGTGCCCTGCTCGCGATTGATCTCGAACATCAGCTCGATGATCTGCGCACCTGTGGCTGCATCCAGATTACCGGTCGGCTCGTCGGCGAACAGCATTTTGGGTTGCGTCACAAATGCCCTCGCAATCGCCACACGCTGCTGCTCTCCCCCTGAAAGCTGTTTGGGATAATGCTTGACCCGATTCTCCAACCCCACCCGCGTCAGCCAAACCTGAGCGGCCTCGCGGGCATTGCTGGCGCCAGACAGTTCCAATGGCAACATCACGTTCTCCAGCGCGGTCAACGAGGGCAGCAACTGGAATGACTGAAACATGAAACCCAGCAACCTGCCGCGCAACTCGGCACGCTCATCTTCGTCTAACTTGAAGATATCTTCTCCATCCAAGTAAACCGTGCCGTGAGTCGGCACGTCCAGTCCTGCCAGCAAGCCAAGCAGGGTCGATTTACCGGAACCCGAAGCGCCCACCACCGCGATCGATTCCCCTGCGCGGACTTGTAAGTTGATATCCTGCAAAATGGTCAGCATGGTCTCGCCGGTATCGACCTCCCTGGTCAGATCGTAGGCTTGTATGATAGGCTGACTGTTGTTTGTAAGCGTTGACTGCTCAGTTGAGAGATGCTTTGCCATGAAAAAATTTTTGCTCATTGTATTATGTTTATTTGCTACCTTTCCCTTTAATCCGGCCTGGTCAGGAACAGGTTTGACGGTTATGGTGCTGGGGGACAGTTTATCGACAGGCTATGGATTGCCGCCGGAATCCGGATGGGTCTCCTTGCTCAAGCAGCAATTGAAAACGCAGTCTCCTGATCACGAGGTTGTCAATATCAGCATCAGTGGAGAAATCACCCTGGGTGGACGCAAACGCATCGAACAGGCGCTCAATACTCACCAGCCGGACATCGTCATCGTTGCGCTGGGTGGAAACGACGGACTGCAGGGCAAATCGATTCGATCCATTTATGATAATTTGGAAGCGATTATCCTGGCCTGCAAACAATATAATGCTGCCCCACTACTGGCCGGCATGCAACTGCCGCCTAATTATGGCATAACTCATACACGGAAGTTTCGTGAAATTTACCTACGTTTAGCCAGACATTATCAGCTGCCGCTGGTTCCCTTCCTGCTCGAAGGCTTCGGTGACCAGCGTGAGTATTTTCTGGCCGATGGCATACACCCGAATGCCCAGGCGCAGCAAAAAATTCTTGAGAATGTCTGGCCGGTCCTGACACCCTTGCTGGAATCGCTCCAGACAGAGCACGCAACAACTGGAACGGCCACCGAAACGGACCCGGTTACGATTCAGTAATTGTCCCGGCATCCGGCCGGGCAAGGCTGGCGACCAATCCAGGGCAGGGGCGAGCGTGGCCACGGAATATGCCAGTCAATTTAAAAAAAGTGTTTGCTTCTGCAGCAAGTGGATGATTTCAGCAGCAGGCAGCGGCTTGCAAAACAGATAGCCCTGATAGAATCTGCAATGCTTTTTCCGCAGAAAATCGAGCTGTTCAATTGACTCCACGCCCTCGGCCACCACTTCCATCCCCAGACCATGTGCCATTGCAATGATGGCGGTCACAATGGCAGCATCATTCTCGTCCGTACAGATATCCCTGACGAAATGCTGGTCTATTTTTAGAAAATCAATCGGGTAGTGCTTGAGAGAACTCATGCAGGAGTAGCCGGTTCCAAAATCATCAATCGCAACTCTACAACCCAAAGCCGATAAGCTGCACAAAACAGCTGCGAGCTCGCTGACATTCTCCACCAGCATGCTTTCAGTCACTTCCAGCGTGATCAGGTTTGCTGCCACACCCGTTTCTTGCAGGATGGCCATCACATCGCCGGCAAAATCCTTCATGCCCAGCTGCCGCACGGACAGGTTGATCGTCAGTCTGGGTACGATCAGCCCTTGTTGCTGCCATGTCTTGATCTGCAGACAGGCGGTTCGAATTACCCAGGCTCCGATGGGCACGATCAGCCCGGTTTCCTCGGCCAGCGGAATGAATCTGGCAGGCGGCACCAGTCCATCTTCCGGATGTTGCCAACGCAACAACACCTCCATGGATGCAATACCGGCATTGATATCATCGACAATCGGCTGGAAATGCAGTACGAGCTCGCTGTTGTCCAGCGCCCTGCGCAAAGCAACTTCGGTTCTGTGCCGCTCGGCCATCAATTTGTCCAGCTCCCGGGAAAAGAACCGGTAGCCATTTCGCCCGGCGTGCTTTGCCTGATACATGGCCAGGTCACCACACCGGAGCAGCATTTTGACATCCTGGCCGTCTTCAGGGAACATGGCGATGCCCACGCTCGCACCGACGCGCAACATCTTGTTCTCGATACAGAAAGGCTGCATCATTTGCTCGACCAGTTTCTGGGCAATGATTTCCACATCAACAAGTGTTTGCACTCTTTGAATCAGAACGATGAACTCATCCCCGCCTTGACGTACCACAATGTCTTCATGGCGCATACAGGCAAGCAATCGAGCAGCCACCTCCTTGAGCAACAAATCCCCCATTTCATGCCCGAGCGTGTCGTTGATGGCTTTGAAATGGTCCAGATCAATGAACATGATCGCGAAGCGGCTCTCTTCCTGACGCCGCTCTGCCATTACCCGACGCCGCGCTTCGATTAACTTCTTGAGTTTGCGCTTCAAATAGCGCCGGTTGGGTAATTGCGTCAATCCATCGTGGTCTGCCTGATAGCGCACATAGGCTTCGGTTTCCTGACGATCCAGCCAAGCGCCAAAATCTTCCGCAACCGACTGCACCAGATCCCGTTCTTCCGGCAACAAAAATGGTCTCGGTTCACGGTAAGCGACCTGAATCCAGCCACGCACCTTGCGCTTGACACAAATCTCGTTTTGCAGGGCGGACGGGCCGCTTGGCAGCACCTGATCAGTGACATCGGAGGAATAGCGCTTTCCATCGAGATAAATCGTACTCACGGCCGCTTGAGGAAATTGCATGGCCAATACTGTGCGCGACAAAATCGTTGCAATCAGCGACTCAATATTTTGTGCCCGCAAAATTTCACGCCGTATTTCGAACAAATGGTCTCTGGCCTTGAGGCGTTTTTCCAGATACGCTTCCCGTTCCTTGCGCGCAGTGATATCTACCCTGACCGAGAGAAAACGGTCAATGTGATCGTTGCCGTTCTTGATTGGAACAATCGTCGAGTCGACCCAATACAATTCCCCAAGCTTGGTACGGTTGCAGATTTCCTGGTGCCAGATGCGGCCGTACGCGATTTCGCGCCACATATGGACAAAAAAGGCTTTTGGGTGGGTACCCGAGTTCAGAATGCGGTGATCCTGCCCCAACAACTCGCTGAACGAATAACCGCTGACCCGGCAAAAAATATTATTGACATGCAGGATGCGCCCTTTGCGGTCAGTAATTGACACCAAGGCAAGCCGTTCGATCGCTTCGATATAGGCCACCAGCTCAACATTGGCGATGTTTTTCTGCTCCCCTGATGAAATGATTTGAGCATGCGCCTGCACCCTCCGCTCGACTGCTTCCAATTTTTGTATTTTTCCAAAAATCTGTTGATCCATTCCGGTGTTCCGTTTGATTACTTCATTTTTTATTGATTTTCTCAGCGGGTGAAGTTTACAGCCAATCTTAGTCTTTACTCTTCTCGAATTGCGCCAGAAAGTGCTGCAAATCCCCGGTTAAGGGCGCCTCCAGATGCAAGGACTCTCCGGTTGCTGGATGCCTACATGAAAATGTCGCGGCATGCAAAAACATGCGCTTCAAGGTCAATCCTTGCCAGCCTTTCAGCAATTGCTTATTCAACTGAAAGTCCCCATATTTATCATCCCCGGCAATCGGGAAACCGAGGTGCGCCAAGTGTACGCGAATCTGATGGGTACGCCCGGTCTTTAGTTCCGCTTTCAACAGACTGAAGTGTTCCCAGGCTTGCTGCAGGGTGAACACAGTATGTGCCTGCTGTACTGCATGCTGGTTAGGTTGGCCCGTGGCAATGGCGACGCGTCTTTCCCCCTCGGCCGTCAGATATTTGTTCAGTGGCAATTTAACGTTCTGTTTTTGGTTGCGCCACTTGCCGCGGACCAATACCCAATAGTGTTTACAAACCGTTCCCTCGCGGATTTGCCGATGCAGATCCAGCAGCGCATGCCGTTTCCTGGCCAACAGCAATACCCCCGAAGTTTCTCTGTCCAACCGGTGCACCAGCTCCAGAAACTTCCAGTCAGGATGCTGAAAGCGCAATTGCTCGATGACACCGTGACTGATTCCGCTGCCGCCATGCACCGCCATGCCAGCTGGTTTGTTGATGACCAGCAGCCAATCGTCCTGATAAAGCACATCAAACGACTTCAACGATCGCTCCGGTTTGCCAGCGACGCTTCTGGCCGTGCGGGTGACGGGCGGAATGCGTACTTTATCAGCGCACTGCAAACGGTAGCTCGCATCGATACGCTTGCTATTGACGCGCACCTGTCCGCTACGAAGCAGCTGGTAAATATGACTTTTGGGCACGCCTTTCAGATGCCTGAAAAGAAAGTTATCGATGCGCTGGCCATCCGAGGCTTCGTCGATATGTTCTACAGCCACACGTTTTGGCATAATATCTGGCATAATCGCTTTACTGAATGCCCCGCTTTTACCTATACTTTTCACACCTGAATTCCTATATCTATTTTTCATGACGTGATTGCACAGTCAATAATGTTGTGGACCCGAATTTTCGAATATCAAATGCTGGAAAAAACCGGTTTTTGTCTGGTTAATGTCGCTCACCACGTGAAGTAGCGATAGTTATATATATTAATTTTGCGCGCTCAAAGCACACATAGATTCAAGTTCCTGGTTCCACGCTCCAGCATAGAGGTCATTTGTTCTGATATACCCCGTATCGTTCGCATGATCGGCCCTATCGGTCTGAGAGTGAAAACACCGAGTGGCAACTATCGATTGGTCAATTTCCCAAGGATACCAATATATGATCCGTATCATGGCCCAATTATCCGAACAAAAAGCGCATATATGCGAAAACTATTAGGATGCCACACTGACAGTGAACGAAAGGTCTGCCCGTGAAAACCGAGCGCGGGAGGCACTAAATGAAACGCATGTTATTCAATGCGACCCAACCTGAAGAGTTGCGCGTCGCCATTGTCGATGGTCAGAAACTGATCGACCTCGACATCGAAACCGTAGGCAAGGAACAACGAAAAAGCAATATTTACAAAGCAACCATCACCCGTCTTGAACCCAGTCTGGAAGCTGCCTTCGTCAATTATGGCGCGGGACGCCACGGATTCCTGCCCTATAAAGAAATTGCTCCCACCTGTTTTGGTGCAAGTGCTGAGACAGCAAACCACCGTATCTCCGAATTATTGCGCGAAGGCCAAGAGCTGATCGTACAGGTTGATAAGGACGAGCGTGGCAACAAAGGGGCAGCGCTCACCACCTATATCTCACTAGCAGGCCGCTATCTGGTGCTGATGCCCAACAACCCCCAAGGTGGCGGAGTCTCGCGGCGCATCAGCGCTGAAGAGCGGGCTGAACTGCGCGAAGTGATTGCACACCTAAACGTGCCGAGCGGCATGAGCATTATCGCACGCACCGCTGGTATTGGCCGCAGCGAGGAAGAACTGCAATGGGATTTGAATTATCTGGTTCAGCTCTGGCGTGCAATCGAGGAAGCGGCCAATCATCAGAGTGGCATTTTCCTGATTTATCAGGAAAGCAGCCTGGTCATTCGCGCCATTCGTGATTATTTCCACTCCGAGATCGGGGAAATTCTGATCGACAATCCCGAAATATTCGAGCAGGCCTATCAATTCATGGCACATGTGATGCCAGCCAACGTTGACCGGCTCAAGCTCTACCAAGATGATATTCCTTTGTTTTCCCGCTTCCAGATCGAGCATCAAATTGAAACCGCTTATTCTCGCCAGGTGACACTACCCTCGGGCGGCTCGGTGGTTATCGATCATACCGAAGCACTGGTCTCCATCGACGTCAATTCAGCCCGTGCCATTCGGGGCTCGGATATCGAAACCACTGCACTCAACACCAACCTGGAAGCAGCCGATGAGGTCGCCCGGCAATTGCGTTTACGGGACCTGGGTGGACTGGTGGTCATCGATTTTATCGATATGGAAGTCACCCGCAACCAGCGGGAAGTGGAAACAACCCTGCTCAAGGCCTTGCGGTTGGATCGGGCACGCGTCCAGGTCGGCAAGATTTCACGCTTTGGCCTGCTGGAATTATCCCGGCAACGCCTGCGGCCCTCCCTGGGCGAAGGTAATTACATTCCCTGCCCCCGCTGCCATGGTACCGGCCATATCCGGGGCACCGATTCTTCAGCATTGCACATTCTCAGGATCATTCAGGAAGAAGCGATGAAGGAGCATACCAGCCTGCTCCAGGTACAGCTACCGGTCGACGTTGCGACATTTCTGCTGAATGAGAAACGATCGGAAATACACTTGCTCGAAGCACGCCTCAAGGTTGGCATTATTCTGGTTCCCAATATCCACATGGAAACGCCTAACTACGTCATCACCCGACTGCGCCATGAGGATATCAAGTCAACAGAATTGCCTCCCAGCTACGAGATGGTAGAAAAAATTTCGGAGGAAATTCTGCCACCAGCAGCTTCCCAAGAAGTCAAGGCGACTCGCCCCAAGGCCGCCGTCACCGGCATCAAGCCCGACCAGCCTGCGCCGATACGCGAAGACAAACCGCGCGAGCAGAATTCGTTTCTCGACAAGTTTTTCAGTTTGTTCAGGCCTGCTCACAATCAGCTGCCTGAAGCAGAACCCGCTCAGGATCCCACACCGGAACGCCCCCCGCGGGCCGAGCGCAGCAAAAGTCGTCGCGATCGCAACCGTGGCAAACGCAACAAAGCTGTGTTGACCAGCGAACTCTCAGAGCAGCAAATGGCCGAGAGTGCATCGCCATCGGAAGCGAGCGGCATATTGCTCCGCGAACAAACCGATGACCAGGTCTCCGGCAATGGACAAAAGCCCCGTCGTCATCAGCCAGTCAGCTCTCCCGACGCATTGCAGGATCTGGCGGCTACTGCAGTTTCGGCTGATTTAGAATCAGAACCTGTCAGGGAAGAAGCAGTACCTGCCATCATCAACCAGGCAAATGAAAAAACGAGCGAGAAACGTGGACGGCCGCGCCGTCGCCGCGGAGGACTGCATCGCGACCGGGCAGAACGTGCGCGTCTCAATAACAAAACGACTGAGTCTGATCAAGCTGCCCCGGCAAGCACTGACGATGCTGTCACCGAACCCTCAACACCCATCGCAGCCCCCGCTGCCCTGGCCGAGCAACCGGTATCAGCTCCGGCAGCTGCCTCAGCCGAGAGTGTGGATATACCAGAGCCGACGCCAGCAGATAGCCCTATTCCACTCTTGGCAGCAGAAAGCGTAACCGCAGCGGCTGAGCCGCAACAGGAAGCATCTGTTGAAATCGAACAGCCTGCTGCCGAACAAATGGACGCCGTCGAACCGGCCAAGCCGGCGGCTCACCAGGAAATGGTGCTGCCTGATCTTTCCCAGAGCGGACTGATTATGATTGAGACCCCGGCTGACAAAGTATCCGATACGCCGACAGTGCAGGCACCTCCCAAAAGACCGCGCAAACGGGTTCGGCATGTGGAAGCCAACAACACCGAACCGTTGATACAGGTTGAAACCAAGGACTGATGCGGCAAGGCCGCAACGGCCCCGTGCCCCGAAAACCGCACGCGGCAACCGTTCAGCCGGAAAAGCAAGAAATCCCGGATGATGCCAGCGAACACTGGCGCGCCGGGTTCTTCGGACTCCCTGGCATGCCAGACATGTAGCATACGCCGCATTGCCTAGCACCCTTCATCCTCGAGGATGATGCTCGGCGTGCAGGCGTTTGAGGCGCTCTCGCGCAACATGGGTATAGATTTGCGTGGTTGAGATATCCGTATGGCCCAGCAGCAGCTGCACCACCCGCAAATCTGCACCGTGGTTCAACAAATGGGTCGCAAATGCATGCCGCAGGCTATGCGGCGACAATGGTTTGCGAATGCCTGCCTGACTGGCCTGGCGCTTGATCATATACCAGCAGGCCTGGCGCGTCATGGCATCCCCCCGCGCGGTGACAAATACCATGCTGCTATGCCGGCCGGCAAGTATTGCCGGCCGGGCCTGCTGCATATACAGGTTAAGCCAATGCAATGCCTCATCCCCCAAAGGCACCAGGCGCTCTTTGCTGCCCTTGCCCAGGATATGTACGATCCCCATATCCTGCCGCACCTGGGAAATCTTCAAACCGATTAATTCCGAGACCCGCAAACCCGCAGCATAGAGTGCTTCCAGCATGGCACGATCACGCAGTCCGAGTGCTTGCTGGATATCCGGTGCAGCCAGCAACGCTTCCACTTCCGCCTCGGTCAGGCTCATTGGCAGCTGCCGGGAATTTTTTGGACTGTCGATATTGACCGTGGGGTCGACCGCAATTTTCCCTTGCCGCAGCAAATATCGGTAAAACCGCTTCATGCAGGAAAGCTCTCTGCCAGTTGTGCTGGCCTTGATCCCTTGCGCGATTCTATGGGCGAGGAAAGCCAGCAGGTCGGCTTGCGCCACCCTGGTCAAGAAGCCATCTGCCCGCTGTTGCCGCAGCAGCCAGTGGCTCAGTTTTGCCAAATCCGTACGGTAACTGACGAGCGTATTGCGCGCCAAGCCGTCTTCCAGCCATAAGGCGTCGACAAATTCATCCAGCAGTTTGGCATTGGCTTCAGACGCGTTCATGCTGCAGCAGCCATTGCTTGATTGTCAGTGGCATGCCATCACTGGCATGCATGAATCCCCCCAGTTTGCCATTCTTGGCGATGACACGATGGCATGGAATGATGATGGGCAGACGATTGGCGCCGCAGGCTTGGCCGACAGCGCGCGGAGCGGAATGCAGCTTGTGAGCGATCTCGGCATAACTGCAGGTGGCACCGGGCGGTATCGCCTGGATACATTGCCAGACCCGTTGCTGATGCGGCGTGCCGCCGATGTGCAAGGACAAATCAAAGACGAACTTGGGATCATCTAAATAGGCAAGCAATTGACGACAGACCTCGGCTGCGAACGGACTGACCGGCTTGAGCGCGGGGGTGTGCAACGGCAAATAGTCGATATCGGTCAGCCAGTCCTCTTCGATGCGTATCCCCAGCACTGCGAACGGCATGATCAATCTTGCCTGGTAATCGCGCTCCGGAACGGTCGATTGCGCTTTATGCTGACCCGCTGTCATCGATTACCTTGAATTCAAATACCCAGGTAGATCTGGTCAGTCGCTTGTCAGCGATCCAGGATGATTTCGAGTACGAACTTACTGCCGATATATGCCAGAAGCAGAACCACGAAGCCGGTCAACATCCAGCGAATCGCGATGCGTCCCCGCCAGCCGTAGAGATGCCTGCCCACGAGAAGCGCTGCGAAAATTCCCCAGGAAATAAAACCGAACAATGTCTTGTGCGTAAACGGAACCGACTGACCAAACAACTCTTGCGAGAATACGACACCGCTGAATAGCGTCAGGCTCAGCAGAATAAATCCAGTCCAGACCAAGCGGAAAAGCATTTTTTCCATGGTCAGGAGAGGTGGCAGCCGCGTAAGGAGCGAAGACACCGCCGAATGATGCAGGCGCCTTTCCAGGATGGTCATCAGCAATGCATGCAGGGCGGCAATCGTAAACAGACTGTAAGCCAGCATAGCCGCCAGCAAATGCGCCTTGAAAACCGGCATTTCAGTATGCGCTAGGGGATGCACGGAAGGAAATACCAATGGCGCCAAAACAGCGATGGCTGCTGTCAGCGAAATCGGCGCGATAAGATTCTGCAATCCCTGCAAGGATGACAAAAAGCCCGAGATCCAGTAGATCAGGGCAGTGAGCCAGACGATGGATGACACGGCATTTCCGACTCCAAAGCTGAGTGCCTCATTCTCGAACATAGACTGATGGAGAATCAGGCCATGAAATGCCAGCGGCGCAAGCATGATCGTATGCCTCAACGCCATACCAGAGGTTTCGCTAGCTTCATTGTCATGCATGGCGAATCCATGCCTCTGGGTGGTTCGCCAGAAATACCATCCGGCAAACCCGTAAAGCAAAGAAGCACTGAGATAAGTTAGAATGCTAGACATTAATAATCAATAGGATTAGTTGGCAAAGACTATAGCAGTCTACCTTGCGATTGAATAAACATGAAGCGCTAATTTGCTATTCTATAAAGTTTAAGGGCTCGTTAATGAATAACTTGGGCATACGTTGTTACGTATTCGGGAAAGATGCAAGGCGAGAGGCGCAGCCGAATGGTCGTTCCATTCGCAAGCCTCGCAACGCCGCAGATGCCCGAATACGCAACAACCCCAGCGTATGCTCAAGTTATTCATTAACGAGCCCTAACCAGAGCCGTCACTACCACCAGTCTGAAGACAGGATTTTAACCAGGAGCACGCATGTTTGATAATTTAACCGAACGACTTTCCGGCGTAATCAAAACATTGCGCGGCGAAGCACGCCTGACCGAGAGCAATATTCAAGAAGCTTTGCGCGAGGTGCGCATGGCCTTGATCGAAGCAGACGTTGCCTTGCCAGCAATCAAGGTATTCATCGAGCAAGTCAAACAAAGAGCCATTGGCCATGAGGTCATGGACAGCCTGACACCCGGACAGGCTCTGATCGGCATTGTCCATCAGGAATTGATTGCCATTATGGGTGGAGAAAAGGCTGAACTGAGTCTGAACGTTGCCCCACCTGCCGTTATTCTAATGGCAGGGTTGCAGGGTGCGGGTAAAACCACCAGCAGCGGCAAATTGGCCAAGTGGCTGATGGAAGAAAAGAAGAAAAAAGTATTGCTGGTGTCTTGCGATATTTACCGCCCGGCTGCTATCGATCAGTTGGCCCTACTGGCCGAGCAGACGGGCGCCGAATTTTTCCCGGTACAGACTGGCCAGCAGCCAGCACAAATCGGCACCACTGCGCTGGATTATGCCCGCCGCCATCACCATGATGTCGTGATCGTCGATACCGCCGGACGCCTGGGGATCGACGAGGCGATGATGCAAGAAATCACGCAATTGGAACAATTGCTGAAACCGGTCGAAACGCTGTTTGTCGTCGATGCCATGCAAGGCCAGGATGCAGTCAATACTGCCAAGGCGTTCTCGGACGCCTTGCCCCTGACCGGGGTGATCCTCACCAAACTCGATGGCGATGCGCGCGGCGGTGCGGCACTATCGGTCCGGCATGTGACCGGCAAACCGATCAAATTCGCCGGGGTAGCCGAAAAACTGAGCGGACTGGAACCCTTTTATCCTGATCGCATGGCTTCACGCATACTGGGCATGGGGGATGTGCTGGGGTTGATCGAGGAAGCGCAACGGACTTCAGATAAGAAAGAAGCCGAGCGTTTGATGAAAAAAATGAAATCAGGCAAGGGATTTGATCTCAATGATTTCAGACAGCAATTTCAGCAAATGAAAAAAATGGGTGGCATGGGCGCCATGCTGGAAAAACTGCCCCATCAGTTAAGCCAGGCCGCGCAGAACATGAACGTAGACGAAAAAATCATCAATCGCACTGAAGGCATCATCAATGCCATGACGCCACAAGAACGAACCAAGCCAGAAATCATCAAGGCCTCGCGCAAGCGCCGAATTGCCACCGGCTCGGGCGTTTCTGTACAGGAAGTCAACCGTCTCTTGTCGCAGTTTGAACAAACGCGCAAGATGATGAAGATGATGAACAAAGGCGGCATGTCCAAAATGATGCGCGCAGTCAAGGGAATGTTTCCGCAAATGCGCTAAACCAGCAAGCCAGCGGCCCCTATCCTTGCGGCATGACATTTGACCGGAACCCCTCGCGAAGGAAGCTGAAGCTGCCATCTCCGAACGCCTCCCCCAACGGTCATAACCAGGACATAGGATCCGGTCAGCTTCCTAGCGGGCGTTCGCGGCACCCTCGATTCCCCGCACCGCATCTCCTGCTTGGATGCCCTTGGCGGCAAACCAGCCGGCATTCATCTCCAATGCATATTTAGCCGCTTTCTCGGCCCGGTGGGCCGTCAGCGTGTTGGGAGCCATCTCGGCGATATTGATGATGGCACCCGCCTCATCCAGAAAAGCCACACTCAGCGGCAAGGGGGTATTTTGCATCCACATGCTGTAAATGGCAGCAGTGGGAAAAACGAAGAGCATGCCATGATCCTCGGGCAGATGGGTACGGTGCATCAGCCCGGCTGCGCGCGTGGCCGATGTATTCGCGACCTCGGCTGTAATCGAATATTGCGCAATTTCAAGTTCTATAACGGGTAGCACGCCCTGACCGGCGTGGCTCAACGACAGCAAGCTGCTGGCAAGCAGCAACAAACCCGGCACAACAAGCTTCAGCATCTCCCCGTGCTCCCAAACCCTTGCTCGCCTCGTTGACTGGCATCAAAATTCTCCACCAGTGTGAAACTTGCCTGGACAACCGGCACAATCACCAGCTGTGCGATCCGCTCCAGCGGATTGAGCTCGAAGCTCGACTGTCCACGGTTCCAGCAGGAAACCAGGATTTGCCCCTGGTAATCCGAATCGATCAACCCCACCAAGTTCCCGAGCACAATCCCATGCTTATGTCCCAAGCCGGAACGCGGCAACACCATGGCAGCCAATCCCGGATCAGCCAAGTGAATCGCGATACCGGCTGGAATCAAGTATGTCTCCCCCGCCCGAATTTCCATTTTGTCATCGATACAGGCGCGCAGATCCAGTCCGGCCGACCCGGGTGTGGCATAGCTGGGGAGATAATCACGCAAGCGCGCGTCCAGTAATTTGATATCAACGTTCTTCATTGCATGCATGCTTCTTTGTATGTTGGTTGTATAAATGTGCGATGTGATCGATCAGTAGCCGGGCCTGCTGCATCTTGCCGGCTTTCGGCAAATGGTGGGTGCCCGCGTCGTCCAGCAGAATCAACGCATTGTCATCTGATCCAATCGCCAAGCGCGCATCGTTCGCGACAATCAGAGGCAGTTTTTTCTTTTTGCGTTTTTCGGCGGCATGCTGTTCGATGGCCTCGGTTTCTGCCGCAAACCCCACGCAGAAAGGTGCATTCGGCAGACTGGCCACATGCTGCAAAATATCCGGATTGGGCACCAAAGTTAATGTCAGATCGGCAGCAGTCTTTTTGAGTTTGTGCTCGAAAGATTCGGCTGGCCGGTAGTCGGCAACAGCCGCGATACTGATGAAAATATCGTTATCCTGCACCGCGTCTTTCACGGCGGCAAACATTTCAGCTGCACTGACGATGCTGATGCATTGATGAACCGCTGGCAGCGGCGAGCAAACCGGGCCGCAGATCAGCGTCACCTGCGCACCGGCATCACCTGCAGCCTGCGCCACCGCCAACCCCATTTTGCCAGAACTCAGATTGGTCAGCCCCCTGACGGCATCCAGCGCTTCAAAGGTTGGCCCCGCCGTGATCAAGACCCGTTTCCCGCTCAAGGATTTGGGTTGAAAGTGGCGATAAATTTCCGTCAGCAGTTCCCGGGCTTCCAGCATACGTCCCACACCGGTCTCACCGCATGCCTGTTGGCCGCTGGCGGGCCCCAGTACAGCGATATTGTCTTGTTGCAGTCTGGCAAGATTACGCTGGGTCGAAGGATTTTCCCACATCTGCAAATTCATGGCTGGCGCCACCCACAGCGGACAACTGCGTGCCAGGCAAAGGGTCGACAGCAAATCATCGGCCAGGCCATGCACGAGCTTGGCAATAAAGTCCGCGCTCGCTGGCGCGATCAGAATGGCATCCACTTCACGTGACAGGCCAATATGTGCCATATTGTTTGGAACGCTGTCATCCCATAGCTCGGTGTAGACTTTCTTGCCCGTCAACCCCTGCAATGTGGCCACGCCCACAAAACGACAGGCCGATTCGGTCATCACGACTTGCACCTGCATCTCTTCCTGCACCAGCAATCTAGCCAACTCCGCAGCCTTGTAAGCGGCGATGCCCCCTGTTATGCCCAGCAACAGGCGTCTCCCTGCAAGCGGACGCGCTAAAGCCATACCTGTCTCATCATATAGTTATCGAATATCCTAATCGTTAAAGCCAGCAAACCGGCTTCCGCCATAGGCGTCCCGGCTTGCACCTCTTCCCGGCCTTCTGCCAGCGCGACACAGAGCACACTTTGTGCCAGCCATCTGCCGCAGCGGGTTATTTCTCCCGCACTTCCCTGTTTCGCCAAACATAGCATTGATAGTGCGGCGCTATTCATTTTTTCAGAAATCAGCCGTTCCCATATGCAGTGTCATATAAACCTAACAGCAACCCATACCAAACCACGACCCACTGAGGTGGTTAGGGTAAGAGACTTCTTTTACAGGATTAAATTCCACATGGCAATTTCAGACTGGCCCGCCTCCGAACGCCCACGCGAGAAGCTGATTGAAAAAGGTGCTCCAGCGTTATCCGACGCGGAGTTGCTCGCCATTTTTCTGCGCACGGGGGTGAGCGGCAAAAATGCCGTCGAACTGGCACGAGAGCTACTCACCCATTTTGGCAGCCTGACAAAATTATGCAGCACCGATTTAGATGCGTTCAGTCAGCTACCCGGCATGGGTCCAGCCAAATTTGCCCAACTGCAGGCAGTGATGGAAATGGCACGGCGTGCGCTCGCCGAGGAAATCAAGAGTGGAGACATCATGGATTCTCCTCAGTCGGTACGCAACTATTTGCGTCTGAGCCTTGGCGGAAAGCCACACGAAATATTTGTCGGAATTTTCCTGGATGCCCGGCATCGCACCATTGCAACCGAAGAACTCTTCCGCGGCACCCTGACACAGGCGAGCGTATATCCCCGCGAGGTGGTCAAACGGGCTTTATTTCATAATGCCGCAGCCATCATCTTTGCACATAACCACCCCTCTGGGGTCGCCGAACCCAGTCAAGCAGATGAAACCCTGACCCAATCGCTCAAGCAGGCGCTGGCGCTGGTCGACATACGGGTACTGGATCACTTTGTCATAGGCAGCGAAGCAGTCGTATCATTTGCTGAACGCGGCCTGATTTAAATTGAAAAATCATTGCAAATCAGGCTATAATGCCCGACTTTAGTTTTCAGAATACAGGAGTATGTATCATGGCGCGTGTATGTCAAGTCACAGGTAAGCGGCCCATGAGTGGCCATCATGTTTCCCATGCCAACAATAAAACCAAACGTCGCTTCCTGCCCAACCTCCAGTCGCGTCGTTTCTGGCTGGAAAGCGAAAATCGCTGGATACGTCTGCGCCTGAGCAATGCTGCCCTGCGCACCATCGATAAAAACGGGATTGATGCAGTGTTGGCTGATATGCGCGCCCGTGGAGAGCACATCTGATTAATTGCTGCAAAGTTTTGAAAAAGGCATAAGCTATGCGTGAGAAGATAAAACTAGAGTCGTCGGCTGGAACAGGTCATTTTTACACCACGACCAAAAACAAACGAGCCAATCCGGAAAAACTGGAGCTCAAGAAATATGACCCGGTAGCAAGAAAGCATGTGGCATACAAAGAGACCAAGCTGAAATAACCTGAGCCTGCGCCCCAATAGCCAGTCCATCAGAGGCCAGTCCATCAGAGTCAGAAAACCGACAATAAAAAACCCGCCGAAGCGGGTTTTTTATTGTCTTGTATCATGCAAGACGATGGTTATGCATAGCAGCGCAGTCTGCGAGAAAAGTTTTGCAGAAAATCGATACCACTTTCTTCTGCACGGCGGCACCAGTCTTCCAATTGCTTGAGCAATTCATCCTTGGTCGCAGCAGAACGCTCCCATATCATCGAAAGCTCCTCTCGCATATGGTAGAGCTTGTCGAGCATCTGCGCATGACTCAACACCTGCGTCAGCTTATCCCGCTCTTCTTCCTTCAGGGTCTTGGCATCGGCCAATACCCAGTTTTTCAAGGTTGGGCCATCCACACCATGTTCTGCAGCAACCCCCTGCAAGTGTGCCAGCTCTTTACTGAAGGCCGCCTTCATGGATTGAGTATATTTGGCCAACACTTCATAGCGATGAGAAATGACAGCCTGCAATGTTTCCAGATCGCATTCGGTCTTGCTTTTGTTCAGTTGTAATTTGGGTGCGACTTTTTTGACCTTGGCCAGTCCCATTATTTCCAGTATTCGGATATACATCCAGCCGATATCGAACTCAAACCACTTATTGGATAATCTGGCTGATGTCGGATAGGCATGGTGGTTATTGTGCAACTCTTCGCCACCAATCAGGATTCCCCAAGGCGCGATGTTACGGCTGGCATCCTCCGAACGGAAATTGCGGTAACCCCAGAAATGACCGATACCGTTGATCACGCCGGCTGCCATCACCGGTGTCCACATCATTTGCACCGCCCAAATAGTCAGTCCGATCGGACCAAATAGCAGTACATTGATGACCAGCATCGACGCAATACCCGCTACGCTATGCTTGGTATATACGTTACGCTCCATCCAGTCATCGGGTGTGCCATGCCCATAGCGTTCCAGCGTCTCTTTGTTTTTACTTTCAATTTTGTAAAGCTCGGCGCCCTCGGCCAGCACCTTTTGGATGCCGAAAATTTGCGGGCTATGCGGATCATCTGCGCTTTCACATTTAGCGTGATGCTTCCGGTGAACGGCGGCCCATTCCTTGGTTACCATACCGGTCGTCAACCAAAGCCAGAAACGAAAGAAATGGCTGGGTATCGGATGCAAATCCAATGCTCTGTGCGCTTGGTGGCGATGCAAAAATATGGTGATGCTTGCGATAGTGATATGGGTAAATATCAGCGTTGTAACAATATATCCCCACCACGGCAAGTCAATTAAACCGGTTAATAATATCGATGCGATATCCATCTTGGTATAACCCCTCCTAAATAATTCCACTTTCTAACTAGATCAATCTAAAGAGATGTCATCCATTAGTCAAGGAATTTCATAATTTTTTTATAAACAATTGATAAGATTGAATCAATGTGCCTGATCCCAATTATTTCCCACACCTACTTCGACCCGCAGTGGGACATCCAGTTCGAGGACATTCTCCATTAGTTTGGGCAGATTCTCCTTGACCAGAGCAACCTCGCCAACGGGGACCTCCAGCACCAGCTCATCATGCACTTGCATGATGAGCTTGCTCTGCAGTTGCGCCTGCACCAACCATCCATGCACGGCGATCATGGCAAGCTTGATGATATCGGCCGCCGTACCCTGCATGGGCGCATTGATTGCCGCACGTTCCGCACCCATGCGCCGGTTGTGCTGACTGCTGCGAATATCCGATAATTGCAATCGCCGCCCCAGCACGGTTTTTACATATCCATTCTGCTTGGCTTCGGTTCGCGTGCGCTGCATGTAATCGGCCACGCCCGGATAACGGGCAAAATATCGATCGATGAAAGTACGTGCCGCCATGCGGTCGATATCCAGCTGTGCCGCCAATCCAAATTCCGACATGCCGTAGATCAGGCCAAAATTGATCACCTTGGCGTAACGGCGCTGTTCTGCACTGACCTGCTCGACCGGCACACCAAAAACTTCTGCGGCAGTCACACGGTGAATGTCTTGCCCCTCAGAAAAAGCCTGCAGCAGCCCCGCATCCTGGGAAATATGCGCCATGATGCGCAACTCGATTTGGGAATAATCGGCAGAAATGATCTGCCAACCTACAGGGGCGATAAATGCTTCACGAATCCGCCGGCCTTCGGGCGTACGGACGGGAATATTCTGCAGATTGGGGTCGTTGCTTGCCAGGCGCCCGGTCACTGCCACAGCCTGGGCATAATGCGTATGGACACGCCCGGTTTGCCGGTTCACCATTTGCGGCAATTTGTCGACATAGGTCGATTTGAGTTTGGCCAGACTGCGGTAATCCAGCAGAATCTTGGGCAAAGGATAATCCAAGGCCAGCCGCTGAAGCACCTCTTCATCGGTAGAGGGCGCACCCTTGGGCGTCTTCTTGATGACCGGCAGTTTGAATTGTCCAAACAATATTTCCTGTATCTGCTTGGTCGAATTCAGATTGAAGGCATGTCCGGCCATCGAATAGGCCTGCTGTTCGAGCGCCGCCAGTTGCCGGGCCAACTCACCGCCTTGCGCGCGCAGCAAGTCGACATCCAGCAACACGCCATGACGCTCGATATGGAACAGAATATCCAGCAGCGGCATCTCGATCTGCCGATAAATCTGCTCAAGATGGTCATCGCTGCGGATGGACGGATACAAAAACTGATGCAAACGCAATGCAATATCCGCATCTTCGGCTGCATAACGCGCAGCCCGGTCAATTTCCACCTGCTCAAAACCAATGCGTTTCGCGCCTTTGCCGGTCAGCTCATCGTAGTGAATAGTCTGCACACCCAGATGGCGGGTAGCCAAGCTATCCAGATCATGCGACTGATGCGATTCCAGCACATAGGATTGCAGCAATGTATCATGGACTATCCCGTTGAGCGCTATGCCATGATTGGCCAGCACATGCTTGTCATATTTCAGGTTTTGGCCAAGCTTGGCTTGATCGGGGTTCTCCAGCCAAGGCTGCAGCCGTTCCAGCACCCGCTTACTGTCCAGCTGCTGCGGCACACCCGGATAATGATGTGCGAGCGGCAGGTAGGCCGCCTGGCCCGGCTGTATGCAAAGTGACAGCCCCACAAGCCTTGCCTCCATGGGATTCAGGCTGGTTGTCTCGGTATCCACCGAGACCAGCTGAGCATGTTCACACTGCTGCAGCCAGTCCTCCAGCTGGGATTCGGTCAAGATGGTCTGGTAGTCCAGATCCAATTCGGTATGCGCTGGCTGTACGACTGCAGGATCGAGATCAGGCATGGCAGGATCACTGCCATTCGTGGCCTGGGTTTGCTTGAGCTCGCGCAGCCAGCTTTTGAACTCAAGGCGTTCGTAGAGTGCTGCCAGCTTTTCCGTATCCATGGCGTCCGTCACGAGGTTATGCCAGTCAATCTCCAGCGGCACATCACATTTGATAGCCAGTAACTTCCTCGAAGTCTCCAGCCAGGGCAGGCTTTGGCGCAGATTCTGGCCCACTACCCCACTGATCTCATCGGCATGGGCAATCAGATTATCCAGCGTGCCATACTTCTTTAGCCATTTGGCTGCTGTCTTGGACCCCACTTTCTCGACCCCAGGAATGTTGTCGACACTGTCTCCCACTAGCGCCAGGAAATCGATAATTTGGGCAGGGGTCACGCCAAATTTATCGAACACCCCCGATTCGTCCAATCGCTCGTTATTCATGGTATTCACCAATTGAATCCCCGGCCCCACCAGTTGAGCGATATCCTTATCACCTGTGGAAATAATGCATTGCACTTGCTCATTGGCAGCCAGCCTGGCCAACGTGCCGATCACATCATCGGCTTCAACACCCTCTTCCATCAAGAGCGGCCAACCCATCGCGCGTATACATTCATGCAAGAGTGCAATCTGCCTGGACAAATCCTCCGGCATCGGTGGACGATGCGCCTTGTACTGCGGGTAGATCTCATCTCGAAATGTTTTACCTTTTGCGTCAAACACACACGCGCTATAATCGGGGTGATACTCCTTGTGCAGGCGGCGCAACATGTTCAGCACGCCATAAATCGCGCCGGTGGGTTCATTGTGACGATTGCGCAAATCCGGTAAAGCGTGGAAAGCGCGGTACAAGTAAGAAGAGCCGTCGACCAACAAAAGCATTTTCATCAAAAAGGACCTTTATGAGCTTGCAAGCTAAACTGGCTAATGCATTGACCTTGGAAAAACCCTGGTCAGCCAAGGAATCATGGCGAGTTTTCGGGATCATGGCGGAATTTGTCGAGGGAACAGAACGACTGGAATGCATCCAACCGGCCGTCAGCATTTTTGGCAGCGCAAGAACGCACCCCGACCATCCACATTATAAATTAACCGAAGCGATTGCAAGACAATTGTCGGATGCCGGATTCTCGGTCATCTCCGGTGGCGGCCCGGGCATTATGGAGGCAGCCAACAAAGGCGCTTTTTTTGGCAAATCGCCGAGTGTGGGGCTGAACATTCAGCTGCCCCATGAACAACACCGCAATGTCTACCAGGACATCAGCCAAACTTTTCGCCACTTTTTTGCGCGCAAATATATGTTCGTCAAATTTGCCACCGCCTATGTCGTCATGCCAGGCGGATTCGGCACACTCGACGAATTGATGGAAGCGCTGACGCTGGTGCAAACCGGCAAGACCCGCAAGATGCCAATCATTCTTGTCTGCTCGGATTTCTGGCAGGGTGTGGTCGATTGGTTTCGTCAGGTACTGGTTGCAGAAGACTTTATCGCGCCAGAAGACATGGACCTCATCCAAATCATCGACGAGCCCACCCAGGTGGTCGATGCGATCTTCCGCTACTACGAAACATCCGGGTTTGAGCCCACGGCAACCGAGCGCGATATTCAGCTGAATCTTTAGGATAGGCTCAGATCTCTTTCCCCACAACCTGTTTAGATTTTCTATATTTTGGAGTGCCCTGCATGAGATCGGTGACCATCCTGCTGCTTCTTGCCAGTTCGATCTGGGCGACCTCATCGGTCCAGGCGCAACCCCGGCCACAGCCCGATGATTTGGTGCCTTTACCGGAATTACCCGACCCCCCCTCTGAAGAGGAGATCCCGCTGCCCGATCTGGGACTTGATCCATCCCTGGAGCCTGAAATCACCATACGCGAAGGCGAAGATGAAACAATTGAAGAATATCGCATCAATGGCCATCTTTACATGATCAAGATTACGCCACGAATCGGCAAGCCTTATTATCTGCTGAACCGCCGGGGTGCGGTTGGCGGCCCCCACCGGGGGGATATTATGGATTCCGATGTCAGTGTGCCAATGTGGGAAATTTTTCGCTTCTGATTCTCTTCAATGGCCTGCGTACATAATCCAAGCTTTTCCAAATTGTTCCAAACCGGCTGCTTTTAACCTGCTAACGCTTTTCTCATTGCTCCATTCATGTCTGTTTTTACTCCCGTCACCCAAACGCAACTGAGCAATTGGCTGCACAATTATTCACTGGGCACATTAATCGATTTACAGGGTATTTCATCAGGAATAGAAAACACCAACTACTTTGTCACGACCACACAAGGAAAATACATTCTCACCCTGTTTGAGAAACTGACCGATACTGAGCTGCCCTTCTACCTCAATCTCATGGCGCATCTGTCCAGTCACGGCATTCCTTGCCCCAGACCGGTTGCGCCGCATAATCGCGCTTTATTCAGCTGGCTGAACGGCAAACCCGCCTGCATTGTCACTTTCCTGCCTGGCCGGTCCATGCTTGACCCCACAGAGAAACAGTGCGCCCAGATCGGCGCGCTGCTGGCAAGAATGCACTTGGCCGGCCTATCCTATTCAGATCGAAATGAAAACCCACGTGGCCTGGACTGGTGGCAAGCAACGGCCCAAGACATCAGCCCTTTTCTGGCACCGGCTGAGCATGAGCTGCTTGAGGCGGAATTGGAATACCAGGCCGCACACCCCACGGGCAGGCTCCCGCAAGGCATCATTCATGCAGATTTGTTTCGCGACAACGTTCTGTTTACATCTTCCGGCATCGGTGGCATTATCGATTTCTATTTTGCTTGCAACGATGCGCTGCTCTACGACCTCGCCATTACCGTCAATGACTGGTGCATGCTCGGAAATGAAATGCTGGATAAGGCACGCACCCGGGCATTTATAGTGGCCTATCACACCATCCGTCCATTAAATGCTGAAGAGCACCATGCCTGGCCGCAGATGTTACGTGCCGGAGCACTGCGCTTCTGGATATCGCGCCTGTATGATTATCATTTGCCCCGCCCGGGTGAATTGACACACAAAAAAGACCCAGTGCATTTTAGAAAAATTCTGGAATATCATTTGACCAACCCGAGCATGTTGCCGCATCTCTAGCTCTGAAACCGATTTTCAAACACGGTAGAAACATGATTTGTGTTTCTAGGTATTCTGCTTACCGGCTCGTCCTGACACCTATCAATGCTCGCAGATGAGTCGTTTTACATTACAGGAGGAACATACAGATGGATGCGCGATATGTACGCGGCAAACAGGGATTACAGTGGATAGTAAGCGGTTTCTATTTTTTTCGCCAGGCGCCCCTCAACTGGATATTGCTATGCTTCACTTACCTGCTGATCGGTGCCACGCTCGGCCTTATCCCGCTGCTGGGAAGTTTTGTCGGCACACTGACCATGCCGGTCTTTGTGGCCGGCATCATGGTCGGGTGCAGACAACTGGATCTGACCGGTAAGCTGGACCTGGGATACCTATTTGTCGGTTTCAAAAAGAACACCTCGGCACTGATCACGATAGGTGGACTCTATCTGATTGGCGATGTCCTGATCATCGGTGTTTTCATGCTGCTTGGAGGAGATGCTGTCGTCGACATGTGGCTCTATGGCAAGCGTTTCGACGAGAGCGAGTTGCCTGCGGTGATGGATGATGCCTTGTCCGCCTTTCTATTTGCCCTGCTGCTCATCATCCCGCTGTTAATGGCCGTCTGGTTCGCCCCCATGCTGGTAATGTTCGAGAATATGCCGCCCGTCATTGCCATGCGCAAAAGCTTTTTTGCTTGCCTGAGAAATATCTTTGCTTTCCAGATATATTTCATCACGCTGCTTTTTCTCGCTTTTCTGGCATCAATCCCCTATGGACTGGGCTTCATTTTATGGTTCCCGGTCACCTTCGCCTCCGTATACGTGAGTTACAAGGATCTCTTTCACTACGATGAGGATAGCAACACGGATTCCGCCCCAGACGAGCATAAGAACAAAGAGGACACCAGTCAGATAGAACAGCGCTAAACCGGCATCCCGATGATGGGAATACCGCTATAGACAGGGTTAGTTCAACAAGCACGCAACTGTTGACCTAACCCTGTCTTCAGTCAGCGGGTTGGAACAGCCAATCCAGGAGCCAGGACCGGCAATACTCACAGAGGCGTCAGTTTGGCATACGCAAGTGAAAGCCATTTGGTGCCAGCATGGCTAAAACATACCTGCACCCGCATATCCGCCCCACTTCCCTCGTAGTCAATAATGGTACCCGGCCCGAATTTCGTGTGCGAGACCTGCTGACCGATCCGCAGGCCCGGCGCATGCGCAGCCATAGCGGCCACGGATCGGCTGGATGCATTGCTCGCAGTGCTTCCTGCCGCACGGCGGACAGGTCTGGCATCATCTGCCGGACTCATAAAAAATGGCTGTGACCCGATGTCTGCTCTGGAATCTGGCCGCAGCCTCTTTAGCAAATCACCGGGAATCTCTTCAACAAATCGTGACGGCACATTCACCCGCGTCTGCCCATGCAACATGCGGCTCTGGGCGTGACTCAGATATAAGCGCCGTTGCGCGCGCGTCATCGCCACATACATGAGGCGCCGCTCCTCTTCCAGGCCATTTGCCTCATGACGGCTATTTTCATGAGGAAACAACCCTTCTTCCAGGCCGCTGATGAAGACTGAATGAAATTCCAGCCCCTTGGCTGCATGCACTGTCATCAGCTGAACGGCATCCTGGTAACTACCAGCCTGATGCTCCCCCCCTTCCAAGGACGCATGGGAAAGAAAAGCCAGCAGACTGTCATCCTCAGACTCGTGCACGAAACTGGTTGCCGCATTGATCAATTCCTTCAGATTTTCCAAGCGTTCGGCGCCTTCGCGCTCGGCCTGATAATGCGCCATCAAGCCACTCATCTCTCCCACATGGTGAACGATTTCAGGCAACGACAGGCCGGCACAGGCCTGCTGCATGGTCTGTATGAGATGCACAAAACCCGCGACACTCTTGCCAGATGCATTTGCCCGGCGCGCCGCTGTGTCTCCTGCTCCATCACATCGCTTCAGTGCTGCCTGCCATAGACTGCTGCCTGCGGCACCGGCCTCTTCCTGCAGCTGCTCCAGTGTCCGGGCACCAATGCCTCGCGCCGGAAAATTAATGATGCGCAACAATGCATGATCGTCATCCGGGAAAGCAATCATACGCAAATAGGCGAGCGCATATTTGATTTCTTGCCGGTCAAAGAAGCGCATGCCACCGTACACCCGGTACGCAATCGATGCATTAAACAGGCTGTGCTCCAGAATCCGTGACTGAGCATTGGAACGATAGAGGAGCGCAATATTCGAAAGCGCCAAGCCATCGGCCTGCAATGCCTTGATCTCATCCACAATAAAGGCCGCTTCCTCAATATCCGTGATCGCATGATAAACACGAACCGGCTCGCCATGCCCCTCAGCAGTCCATAGATTTTTGCCCAGGCGCCCATTGTTATGGCTGATCAATATATTGGCTGCATCCAGAATATTGCCATGTGAGCGATAATTCTGTTCCAGTTTAATGACTTTGGAAATCGCAAAATCCCGCTCCAGATCTTTCATATTGCCGACATGCGCACCCCGGAATGCATAAATACTCTGGTCATCGTCACCAACAGCGAAAATAGCCGCCCGCTGTGGCGAATCTGCCCCCGCCAGCAATTTGAGCCATTTGTATTGCAAACGATTGGTGTCTTGAAACTCGTCGACTAAAATATGATTGAAACGCGCTCGGTAATGATCGCGCAAAAGCTCGTTGCGGCTCAGCAACTCGTAACTGCGCAACAGCAATTCGGCAAAATCGACAATACCCTCACGGGTGCAGATCCCTTCATAAATCTGATAACACTCGGCAAGCTTGCGCCGGTAGCTGTCCTGTGTCTCGACCCGGGATGCGCGCAAGCCCTCCTCTTTGGCACTGTTGATAAACCACTGAACCTGCCTGGGTGGAAAAGATTTTTCATCCAGCGAACGTTCCTTCAACATGCGCCGAATGACTGCCAGCTGGTCTGCCATGTCCAGTATCTGGAAAGCCTGGGGCAACCCCGCATCCTCAGCATGCATGCGCAACATCCGGTTGCACAAGCCATGGAAAGTACCGATCCACATGCCGCGTATATTGATAGGCAGCATGGCGGCAATGCGCGTGATCATTTCCCGGGCGGCCTTGTTGGTGAAGGTCACAGCCAGGATGTTTTGCGGATGCGCCTGACCGGTCTGGAGCAAATGAGCGATCCGAGTGGTCAGTACCCGTGTCTTGCCACTACCGGCACCCGCCAGCACCAATGCGGAATGGTGTGGCCAGGTGACGGCTTCGAGCTGTTCCGGGTTCAGGCCGGAAAGTAACGATGTCATATGAATGGAAGCAATATTCGAATTTCCTGCACAGCAACCAGCGTGAAACAGGAAAATCATGAATGTTACTTTTTGCTTTTTGTGACCAGATCCAGAATCAGCGGTGTCAGAATCAGTTCGATCGCCATGCCCATTTTGCCACCCGGCACGACAATCGTGTTCGGACGGGACATGAAAGAATCGCCGATCATATTGAGTAAGAAGGGAAAATCCACGCCATGATAATCACGGAAGCGAATGACAACCATGCTTTCATCCAATGAGGGAATTTCACGCGCGATGAAAGGATTGGAAGTATCTACCGTTGGCACACGCTGGAAATTGACATGCGTGCGCGAAAACTGCGGCGTGATGTAATGCACGTAATCATGCATGCGGCGCAAAATGGTATGGGTCACGGCTTCGGCAGAGTAGCCTCTGGCCGCCGTATCCCGATAAATCTTCTGGATCCATTCGAGGTTGACGATGGGCACCACACCCACCAGCAGATCCACAAATTGCGCCACATCGGCGGTGTCGCTTTTTACACCCCCATGCAGGCCCTCGTAGAACAGCAAATCCGTGCCCGGTTCGATCGATTTCCAGGGCGTAAAGGTGCCTGGCTTCTGGTTGTAGGGCGCAGCTTCCTGATCGTTGTGCAAATACAAGCGTGTTTGACCGGAACCCGTTTCGCCATACTCTCTGAAGAGCGTTTCCAGCTTCTCGAATTCATTCGCTTCCGGGCCGAAATGACTGATTGGCCGTCCGCCCCCTTTCTCTGACGCCTCAACCGCCTGCTTCATGGCCTCCCGGTCGTAGCGATGGAAACTATCCCCTTCCACAACAGCCACTTTCAATTGCTCGCGGCGAAAAATATGCTCAAAACTGGTTTTGACTGTGGAGGTACCAGCGCCGGACGATCCGGTCACGGCGATAACAGGGTGCTTTTGCGACATTTGTTGCTATCTCCTTGAATATAATAAGATCAATTAAGAATACTGGTTTAACGGTTTTGCGTATAAATGTAGCGCGAATGATACTTGTTTTTAGGCCGTTCTTGGTAGGTATTCTATAACTCTTTGAACAAAATAGGAATTTATACCCTATGGTTTTCCTGGTATAAACGACTATCCACTACGGATGAGAAAAGAATAGAGAAGAATAATTGCCCGGTACAGGCCTATGCTGCCGCTCAAGCATGATTATTTGAAGCAGCGAGGATGCTTTCCTGCCGCATTCGCCTGTTGTTGTAGCTGCAGCGCTCTCGGCAAGCGGGCTTGCAAATCCTGGATACGCGTGTTGTGAGAAGGATGGGTGGAAAGAAATTCGACGGGTTGCGGCCCCTGACTGGCTTGGGTCATTTTTTGCCAGAGGGTGATGCTTTCTGCCGGATTGAATCCTGCCTTGGCCATCAAATCTAGGCCGATCATGTCGGCCTCGCTTTCGTGCAGCCTGCTAAACGGCATGATGATGCCATACTGCGCGCCCACTCCCAGCAGACCGATAGCCGTCTGCCCCATGGCAGTCTGTGGCGCGGTCACGGCTTGAATGAGGGTGAGCCCCATTTTCGTACCCACTTGCTGGGACATCCGCTCGTTGCTATGCCGGGCAAGAACATGCCCGATTTCATGGCCGATGATGGTGGCCAGCTGATGCTGGTTGTCTACCAAGTCAATTAAACCCGCATGCACACCGATTTTTCCACCCGGCAATGCGAATGCGTTGAGTGAACGGTCCTCGAAGACGACCACCTCCCATTCGCCGCCGACTTCCCTGGTCAGCGCATCCGTGACACAACGGACAAATTCGATCTGCGCCGTGTTGCGGCTCACTGGATTTTCCCGTTTGAGCGTTTCAAAGGCCTGCAGCCCCATGCTATTCAATTCGGCATCCGGCATGAATGCGAACTGCGCTCTGCCCGTAGGCGATGTCGCGCAAGCGGCCAGGATAAGTGCCAAACATAAATTAGTGAATAGCTTCATTTTATTTGTACCAGCGAATCAGGTTATTTGCGTAATCAAAACTATCATATAAGGATAAAAAAGCAAGCAAATATTATGAATTTCCCGCCGGGCAGGCAACGGGTCAGCGCCGGAAGGGCATCATGAGAATATTGGCCAAGCGGCTGCATAAACCCGGATCGCGCCATTCAGCCAGACCGATTGTCATGCCGATGTGACCGGCCTGTGGCTGGGCACGATAGGTGCCGAATATTCTGTCCCAGATGGCGAGATTGAAGCCAAAATTACTGTGCATTTCGTGTGGCACAGTTGAATGATGGACGCGATGCATATCGGGCGTCACAATCAAAATTCGTAGGCGGCGATCTATCGCGCCAGGCAAGCGGATGTTGCTATGATTGAACATAGCCATCGCATTGAGAATGATTTCAAAGAGCAGCACACCCCAGGCAGAAACACCAAAAAGCAGGATGGCACAGAATTTGACCAGCATCGAAAGCAGCATTTCGAGCGGATGGAAACGCGCGCCAGTCGTGACATCGATATCCAGATCAGCATGATGCACACGATGCAAACGCCACAGAGGCGCATAGCTATGCATCACGAGGTGCTGGCCATATATGACCAGATCAAGCAACACCAGGCTCAAGCCAACCATGAGCCAGGCCGGCAATTCAAGCTGATTGAACAAGCCCCATTGATTGCTCGCGGCATAAACCGCCATGCCGGTGCCTGCCACAGGGAAAGCCAGCCTGATCAGAATGGTATTCAAAACCGTCAGCGACAAATTGTTACGCCAACGCAGCCATTTGGAAATGGTCAACTTGCGCCTGGGCGCATAGACTTCCCAGGATGCCATCAGGATCAAGATGCCGAGAAAGCATCCCGCCCGGATCAGGGCTTCCTGCTCGGCCAGCATGGTTCAGATTTGCAGGCTATTCCTGCGCACCCATCTCCAGCGCCAGCTTGCGGGACAATTCGGCAGCTTCCTCGGAAACCTGTTGCTCCAGCCAGCCGGCAAGATGCCTGTGAGTGATGTCGCCAAGAACCTGGATCCAGTCAGGATGCTCATTGAGACAGGGAATATAATGAAAGTCTTCACCACCCGCTTCGATGAAAGCCGCTTTTCCCTCGATAGCAATCTCTTCCAGAGTTTCCAGACAATCCGCCACAAAGCCGGGACACACGACATCAACCCGCTTGAGCTTTTGCTTGCCCAGCTCCTTGAGCGTTTTCGAGGTATAGGGACCCAACCATTCCGAAAAACCAAAACGCGACTGAAAGCATACCTGGTATTGATCGCTCGTGAGCGCCAATGCCTCCGCCAGCAGCCGGCCTGTTTTCTGGCATTCACAATGATATGGATCGCCCAGGTCCAGCGTCTTGCGCGGCACGCCATGAAAGCTCATGATCAGCTTGTCCGGCTGGCCATGCTTGTCCCAATATTCACGAACATTCTGGGCCAGGGCTTCGATATAGCCGGCATCATCATGGTAGTGTTTCACTGTACGCACAGCCGGAATGTTCCGCATGCGACGCAACTCGGAAAATACCCCGTCCATTGCACAGCCGCTGCTGCTGGCGGAATATTGCGGAAACAGCGGCAAAACCAGAATGCGATCACATCCTCTTTCTTTCATCCGCTGCAATCTCTCTGCGATCGATGGCGCCCCGATCATCATGGCATATTCCACCACCGGTGCCGGTTTGATGCGCTCTTCCAGTAATTGCAACAGCAATTCAGTCTGGCGCTCGGTGTGTACTTTCAGTGGCGAGCCCTCCGGCATCCAAATCTGCGCATATTTCTCCGCCGATTTCCTGGGGCGTGTGTTGAGGATGATGCCGTTCAGGACGAACCACCACAACCAGCGTGGCAGCTCGATAATCCGCGGTTCGCTGAGGAATTGCTTGAGATAGGGCCTCAAAGCCTTGGCTGTCGGCGCATCGGGTGTGCCCAAATTGATCAGCAAGACACCGATCCGGTTCATCGAGCCATGTTGGTAGGCGGGTTCAGGTTGCATTATTTGCTCGCTTCGATAATGATTAGAATCGATCTTCAATGTTGCGCCAGATTACTCGAAAACAGCCTGGCTGTGATATCAACAATCGGAATAATACGTTCATAGGCCATGCGCCGCGGACCAATCACACCCACTGTTCCCACCACTTCCCCTTCTATTTCGTACGGAGCCATCACCACGCTCACTTCTTCCAGCACCGTGGCATCAGACTCGCCGCCAATGAAGATTTTCACGCCATGCGCCTGACGGCTCAGCTCCATCAGTTGCAGCAATTTTGATTTCCGCTCGAACAATTCAAATAGCTTCTTCAGACCTGCCAAATTCTCGGACAAATCCCGGATATCCAGAAGCTTGTGTTCCCCGGAAATGATCACCGTCTCGCTGCTCTCGCGGAAAGCATCGCTGCCAGCCTCAATGGCCGCATTCATGAGGCGAGTCATATCATGACGCAATTGCACCAGCTCGCGCTGTATGCGGGTCCGGATTTCTTCAAGGGTGCAGCCCGCATAATTCTGGTTGAGAAAATTCCCAGCCTCGATCAAATCAGACTGGCTATAGACCGAATCCGTAAAAATAATCCTGTTCTGAACATCGCCTTCCGGCGTCACCAGAATCAGCAGGATGCGTTTCTCGGTCAATGCCATAAACTCGATATGCCGGAACACTGCCCCACCTGCTCTTCTGGGCGTCATGACCACCCCAACAAACTGGGTCAGATCTGAAAGCAACTGTGAAGTCACATTGGCCAGCCGCGAGGGATTGTCCGGATGCATCTGATTGGCCAGGGTAGTGATCTGCGTCTCATCCAAAGACTTGACGATCAGCAGGGAATCAACAAAGAAACGATAGCCAAGCGCTGTCGGCATGCGCCCGGCAGAGGTATGCGGGCTGGCGACATAGCCCATCTCCTCGAGATCGGTCATCACATTACGGATAGTGGCCGGGCTGAGATCCAGACCTGAAAATTTGGCGAGTGAACGCGAACCAACTGGTTGTCCCTCATGGATATAACGTTCAACCAAAGTTTTAAGTAGTATTTTTGCACGTTCATTGAGCATCGGTTTATTCTACACCAATAGGTGCCGTCAGATGGGTGGCCACGAAGTTAAAATTGCCCAAGTTTCAGATAAGGGCACATTTAACATTTATCAACTTACTTTTACCTTTAGTAGCTGCTGCGTTAATATTCTCAAACTTGTGCTCCACTTGGAAATGCGCACCACAATCCGCCCACGGGCAATTCCTGACCACTCATTTAATTAAACGAACTTATTTCAAAGTCGAAGGCAGATGGCCATTCCATTCAAAACAATTGCATTGATCGGCAAGCACAAAAACCCGGATATTACGACACCTTTGCTAAGTCTGGCACAATTTCTCTCCGAGCGAGATCTCAACGTAGTATTGGATGTCCTGACTGCCGCCCATATCGAGGATCTTGCCTACCCAGCCTTGACCCTGGAACAAATTGGCAAACAGGCAGATCTGGCGGTCGTAATCGGCGGTGACGGCACAATGCTCAATATTGCCCGTGCACTGGTTTCATACAATGTCCCCCTGATTGGAGTCAACCAAGGGCGACTGGGATTTCTGACAGATCTGACTGTCGAAACCATGTACGACACGCTGGCTATGATGCTGGAAGGCCAGTACGTTGTGGAAAACCGCACGCTGCTGGCAACCGAGGTCATGCGCAACGAGGAATGCGTTTACAAGGAACTCGCTTTCAATGATGTTGTACTGCACCGTGGCGTGAGTAGCGGCATGATTGAATTTGAAGTGCGCATTAACGATGAATATGTGTATTCGCTGCGCTCGGATGGCTTGATCGTGGCCTCACCCACCGGTTCAACTGCCTACGCCCTCTCGGCTGGCGGGCCGATCCTGCATCCTGGGCTAGACCTGATGGCGTTAGTCCCGGTCTGCCCACATACCCTGAGCAATCGCCCCATCGTGGTCGGCGCCGATGCAGTGGTTGATATCAAGGTTCATTACACGACCGAAACCAAAATCTACGCCGACAGCCATTCCTGGTTTGATCTCGGTGAACATGACCGGGTTGTGGTCCGGCGCTACCCGGAAACAGTCAGGCTGATGCATTCCATCCATTACAGCCATTACCGCATGCTGCGAGAAAAGCTTGGCTGGAGCGGCATTCTGCAGAAAAACGGCGGCTGATCAGCAACCATGCTTCTGAGCCTGTCTATCCGTGATTTCATTATAGTCGACCGCATAGAGCTGGTTTTCAAACCCGGCTTTACCGTACTCACCGGCGAGACCGGTGCTGGCAAATCGATTCTGATTGATGCCTTAGTACTCACATTGGGTGGGCGGGCCGAAACCGGACAAATCCGGCATGGCTGCAAACGCGCGGAAATCACCGCAGAATTCGACCTGCACGCGCTCTCTGCCGCCCAAGCCTGGCTGCATGCCAATGCGCTCGATGCCACACCGGACAGCTGTATACTCCGCCGGGTGATTGAAGCCAATGGGCGGTCACGCAATTTTATCAATGGCACCCCGGTCACCCTGCAGCAACTGCGTACCATAAGCGAGTGGCTAATCGATATCCATGGGCAGCATGCCCATCAATCATTGCTACAAAACCAGAAACAGTGTGAACTGCTTGATGCCTGGGCCGGCAAAACCGAGCTCGCCCGACAAGTGGCCGCCGCTCACCGGCACTGGCAGGCGCTTCATCGCCAAAGACTCGCCTGGGAAAAACACCGTTCTCAAAGCCTGCAGGAACATGAGCACCTGACATGGCAGGTGCAGGAATTGTCTTCCCTGAATTTCTCAGCAGAAGACTGGCAGGCGCTTCAGGCCGACCATAACCGATTGGCGCATACTGCAAGCTTGCTGGAAACCGCACAATACAGCCTGGAAGCCTTGTCCGAAGGAGAAACAGCCGCATTGTCCCAGATCAGCTCAGTGACCAGCCGTCTACAGGCCTTGATCGACATCGATCACACCCTCGAACCGATCTGCGCCCAGCTGGAATCAGCACAGGTTCAGCTGCAGGAAGCCGCCTATGAACTAAAACATTACCAGCAGCGCCTGGATCTGGACCCGCAAAACTTGCAAGCAGTGGAAACCCGCATGGCAGCCATTCACGGCACGGCCCGCAAGTACCGCATCAGCCCCGAAGCCATACCCGAGCTGCTGGCAACTGCACAACAACGCTTACAGATACTGGAAGGCGTGGTCGACGGCGCAACCCTCATCAATGCCGAACAAGCTGCCTGGAACGAATATGCACAACTCGCGGGCACATTAAGCAAAGCGCGCCATGCCGCCGCCAGCCATCTATCCAGATCGGTGACAGAAATCATGCAAACCCTGGCGATGGCCGGCGGCCGCTTTGAAGTTGCCTTGACAGCATTGCCAGAAGGCGGCCAACATGGCCTGGAGCAAATCGAATTTCAGGTATCGGCGCACCCTGGCTTACCCCTGCGCCCATTGAACAAGGCAGCATCTGGCGGCGAACTCTCCCGGATCAGTCTTGCAATCCAGGTCATCACCAGCCAAAGCGGCATCACACCCACGCTGATTTTTGATGAAGTCGATGCAGGCATCGGCGGACAAGCGGCGGAAAAGGTCGGGAAGCTGCTCAGGCAATTAGGCCAATCGCGTCAAGTAATGTGCATCACCCATCTAGCCCCGGTAGCTGCCATGGGCGATCAACACTGGCAAGTGTCCAAAGCCACTGGCACCCAAACCGCACCCTCACCCACCACCCATATTCTGAATCTGGACCCGCCAGCAAGAATCGAGGAAATCGCCCGCATGCTGGGGGGTGAAACAATCACCTCGGTCACGCGCACACATGCGGCAGAAATGTTACAAAACAACCGGCCGGGCGAGCAATGATTCCGGGAATCTTGCTTGACCGCTATTTTATATGACTCAACTTTAGACATCCAGCCCCCATCCTTGCGTCACCCGAACGGCGACACAAGGATGGGTAAAACTAACGAAATTGATGCTACTTGCTGCTGACGGTGCTGCTACACCCGCAATCTCGGATCGCCGCGTTGTTTGGGGAAGGTGAATATTGAGGACTTAGCATCGGCCAGGTTGCGGTCAATCGCCACAAATGCCAACGTGCTTGCAACCATCTTTTTCATTCCCTCAACGCGTAGAAAATCCTGCAAGGTGGCTTTGTCGTACTGAAAGCCTTCGCCCGGTTCCATACTCTTCTTGGCGATGAACTTGTAGAGCATGCTCTGATGGAGGACATAGCGGACCACATTGTTCTCGTCGAGCACCGGTATGCGCGACACTTCGCCTTCTTTAAGGGAATCGACCAGTGTTTTGATCATTAACTTCTCTTCACCCTGCTCCGGCTCCAACTTTTTGTACTTGATAGCACCGATGGGCACCATGACATCTTTGACCTGGCGTTGACGCAGTTTCTCAAGTTGTGGGTTAAATTCTCGAACTGTATCCCGGACAGATTCGCTGGCAGTCTGAAAATTGTCTTTTGAGAAATAGAAGGCCAGCACAGCCCCAACCCAGGCGCCAAACAACGGCAGTAAACCGTTAAAGATATTCTGCGACGTCTCTTTTAGGGCATTTGGGTCAAATATGGCCACTACTAAAATAGCCATGGCCGCCAGAACCAACAGAACGGCAAGGCTGCCATAAATCATGCATTTGGCAATTCGATCACGCGTATTCTTGGTGCGGGTGTGCTCGCCATTCTTTTCGTCTGGGTTACGCATGAATCACCTCATCAGCAATTTTTAGCCCGGCATGCCTGCCAATTAAGATTGACCAGAAAAAAATTAGCGGCATAAAGACAAAATCATATCGTCATATTTTTTTGTCAGAACACATTAATGAAAAATGCTGACTAATAAAATACGTGCCAACACTTATGCAAACAACATGGGATTAAATGATACAAACCACCAGGGAATTTAATTCTTGACGGTCCTGCCATTGTCAATTGTTGGCCCTGTCAATTGTTGGCCCTTGCCATTCGCTAGTAGTTGGCATCTAATAACGGCATTAGCCGCTAAGGATGGTGACCTTCCTACAGAGGACTTTCACCTCATTAGTTCATGCCCATGCTGGGCGTACACAATTCATTCAAGCCGACGCCGCTTCGCAACGCGGCTTAATTCAGTCGTTCGGTGCCTAGCACTCCGTTCCGTCAATTAGCTTACAAATGAAATCGATGGATTCGCCTGCCAGGCTAGGCGCAAACCGCAGTCATAGCCGTAGCCATGGCGAGGATTTGCAACAACGCATGACAGGCGAAGGCGCGATTTCATGTAAGCGGTTTGGCGGAACGGAGTACTAGAACATCAAGGGAACCGGGATGGGAAAATACGATAAAATAATGGAGAAGCTCCTACGAGGCACATCAGATGCAAATATTGCATTTGATGATATTCGAGGAATGCTGCTTAACTTAGGGTTTGATGAACGAATTCGCGGCAGCCATCACATCTACCGAAAGGAAGGCGTTGAGGAGAAGATAAACATCCAGTGGTCCGGAAACAAGGTCAAGCCCTACCAGGTAAGGCAGGTTCGCGAGATAGTACTGAAATATCACTTGGCAGGTGAATAGTCATGTATAAGTATGAAACGATCATTTATTGGAGCGATGAAGACCAATCTTTCGTCGCAGATGTGCCTGAGCTGCCGGGTTGTATGGCGCATGGCGCCTCTCCGGAAAAGGCGCTGGAGAATGCTCAAGAAGCCATGCACCTATGGATTGATACGGCACGGGAATTTGGGGATCCCATTCCTGCACCTAAAGGGCGCCGGCTTGTCTATGCATGAGGCACAGAATAAGGCGCTACACTCGGACGGAAATTCCGCTGCGCCCCATCGCCGCCGGTGAGCTTCGTCGTTAGTGCGCCGCGCAAAGCGTGGCGTATCTGGTCGGGTGCAAGTCCCGGCATGGTAAGGGTTAACCACCCACCATTACCGAGTGTTGCGCCTCTGGCGGAGCGGTGACTGTGGTGCAAGCTACGGCACGCGCGAACAAAAGAGGTGAAGCGTACACAGGGTATGTTATAGGCCGGATGGGGTCGCAGCCCCTTAGAGTTGGTATCGCTTCGAAAAGTCGTTCCGGATTGGTCAGCGTGGTAACGTGCGTGAAACCTAAATGGACTGGGCGTATTGGTGAGCCTGGAAAGAGCCGGCGGAGTTCTCAAGCTACGGCATGTAACAAGAGATGCGTCATGAACGCGGGAGATCCCGAATGCTCCTAAGGAGAGGTAAAGTGTCCAGAACTGCGACAAACAGAAATGGCCTTGAAGGCGTTCGAGAAGTCGGATCACCTCATAGTACTCCGAGACGGTAGAGCCGATCACATGGAGAAGGGGGTGACAATCATACGAAGACTGCAAAGGCAACTCGCGCCGGACAAAGTCGGGCCGGAGCACGTCGAGCCAACCTTCTTGCAGGCATTATCCATCAAGGCGGGTACTGCGAAAGCCCACCGATTCCAAAACCTCTACGGCAGTTTGAATGAATCCTTGCTGCATGAAGCCTGGCACAACCTGAACAAACGGGGTGCGCCTGGTGTCGACAAGGTGACCATCGCCCAGTATGGAAAGAACCTGGGAGAGAACATCAAACGGCTGGTAGAGCGTCTGAGGCGGGATGAATACCGAAGCCGGTTAATCCGGCGAAAGTATATCCCCAAGGGGTAGAGTAGAGAACAGGCTTGCGCCTGCCCTCCCTCATCAAACCGTGCGTACAGTTCTCCCGTACACGGCTTTCCGATGTTCTTCATGCCGAGGCATGCGCCGATTTCCAGC
>NZ_FNOY01000016.1 GCF_900107165.1 Nitrosomonas halophila | reverse complement strand
GACTTAAAAAAACGCTACTGGGGGCGCCATTTTTGGGCGCGAGGATACTTTTGTGTAACATCAGGAGAACTGACAGAAGAAATGATTCAAAACTATTTGGAGCATCATTTTGAACCTAAAGGTGATGATAATTTCAGAACCGAAAGCTAAACGGGTCTTAAGACCCGTATCCTGACTTTAGTCATTGTCACTAACCCACCAGCTTTAGCTGGTGGTTGTTTAGTCTGCTTGCTTGCGATCATTCGCTGCGGCATCCCGCAGACTGTCGATCGGCGCTGCCACCAACTGTTCGACGGTATTGATCAATCGTTGATAATTGGCCAATGCTCGCACATAAAGGGTACGGCTCTGAAAAAAAGTACGTTGGGCATCCAGCATTTCCAAAAAACCAAACCGGCCCAATTGATAGCCCCGGTTGGTCAATTCAAAGGCCTGCTGAGCGCTTGGCAGCACCTCATCACGCAGCACCCGGATCTCGTTCTGGGCGGCGAGCAAATTCTCGTAGGTCCGTGCAAATTCGGTCTTCAGCTGCAACTCAACCGCCAGCCGTTCGTCCATGGCCTTATGCAAGCGTTGGCGCGCTTCCAGCAAGTTACCCTGGTTCCGGTCAAAAACTGGAATGGGAATCGAAATATCCAGCAATGCAGTGGTATTGTCCGTTTCCAGGTAACGCCGCACACCGGCACCCAGCGTAATGTCGGGAATACGATGCGCCTTTTCCAACTCGACCATCGCCTGACGTTGCACGATTTGCTGCGAACTCTGCAGTATCAGCGGGTTTTGCTCCAGATACCCGGCCAATTGATCGAAACTGGGGATCTCAACCAACGCCTCCAGCTCCCCCAGCGCTCGATTGAAGCGCGGTTCGGTGTCTCCCCAAAGCAGTGCCAATTGTGTCCTGGCGGCAGCCAGATCGCGTTTCGCCTGCTCAAGCTCTATCCTGACCGTAGCCAGCGCGACTTTCGAGCGCATCGCCTCCATGGGGGGGGCCTGCCCCAAATCCACCCGCTTGACAGCCGCCTGCATCGCCGCCTCAGCCAACCGCAAGGTATCCTCCACCACACTCACCTGCGCCTGACCTTCCAGCACACCGATGAAGGCATTGGCGGTGCGTGCAATCATTTCCAACCGTTTCGCTGCATAAGCCTGATCAGCGAGCGCCTGGCCTGTTACCGCCACATTCACACGGGCATGCCGCTTGCCGCCAAGCTCTATCAGCTGACTGATACGAAAGGTCGCAAATCGTTGCAGCGCGGCATTGGATGAACTGACGTCTTCCGCTTCGATATTGAACTCGGGATTTTTAAACAAACCGGCTTGCAGCTTGCTGCCCTCAAATGCACGCACTTCTTTGGAAAAAGCGGCAAGTTCCGGATTGCGCTGCAAAACACGCTGGAGCGCCAGGCGCAGGGTTACCCCCCCCTGGTCATCCGGATCCAAAGCTGCTGCGGCTGCATTCAGATCAGCCTCTGCGCCAGGGTAAGCTGCCAGGCCAGGATGCGAAAAGCCTGTGACCCCCCCCATCAACCCTGCCAGGATCACCATCACGCGCAACGAAATACCTCCAACTCGGTTGCTCATGCCATTTCCCCCATTACCCCATCCAGATACGCATGCATCTCACCTGGGAGCGCATACGGGAAAGCCGGACGGTGTGCAGTATAGGGCATGCTATTTGCGCCAGGATCGAACGGTATGAATATCGGGTACGCTGCCTAGGATGAACAAGCATGAACAAGCTGATATACGAATACGACGACTCACGCAGCTTACACGATTTCCACCCCTTCTGCCATCAACATTTCCACCAGCGCAATCAACGGCAATCCAATCAAGGCATTGGGATCATCACCCATGATGCGTTCAATCAGGACGATCCCCAATCCCTCGGTTTTGGCACTGCCCGCACAATGATAAGGCTGTTCCTTTGCCAGGTAGCGCGCTATCTGCTGATCGGTCATCTCACGAAATTTTACCGAACATGGAACAATACGCGACTGCAAATGATCTGATCTAGTGTTAAGCAAGCACAGCGCGGTATGAAAGATCACTTCCTTTCCGCGCATCAACTGGAGTTGCCGGGTGGCATTGGCATGATTCAGGGGCTTGCCCAATTGGATACCCCCCAACACAGCCACTTGATCTGCCGTGATGATGAGTGCATCAGGAAATAGTTCAGCGACTGCACGGGCTTTGTTTTTCGCCAGCCGGAGCGCGGTGGCAGCCGGCGTCTCATCGGGCAACGCGCTTTCGTCAATAGCAGGATTGGCGGTTTGGAAGGGAATTTGCAAGCGCTCTAGTAGCTCGCGCCGGTAGACAGAACTGGAACCCAATATCAAAGGAGGATGAATCGTGTGCGTTTTCAAAATATTATAGTAGTATGTTGATTGGCAATTTTTGACACTTGAAGATAAAAAATATAACATGCGCGCCTTATGTCCGACCAATTAGTTATCGATACATTAGATTTTGTCCGTAATGCCGGTTCACTACGTGGCAGAGTATGCCCATGCGATCTTGAACGTTTGCAGGATTACCTGACAGACAAGGCAGGGGAACTTGTCTACTCGATCGAGGGATTATTCGACCATCAAGACAGGCCGATGTTGAGGATAGCGGTCAGTGGCACCGTCAATCTGAGTTGCCAGCGCTGCCTGGAGCAATTGGAGCATGCGCTTGAGCTTGAATCTGAACTGCTCCTGGCCAGAAATGAGGATGAATTATGCCGCTATGACGAGGATGTTACCGTTGATGCGATCATGGCTTCGACAGCGCTTGATATTCTGACCCTGATCGAGGATGAAATCATTTTGAGCTTGCCAAACTCGCCCAGGCATCAGGATATTGCGTGCCTGACGACAAGCAAACTCGAAATTTACAGGGCCGTCACCGACGAACATCCCTTTGCGGCATTGGCAACACTGAAGCAATAACATTAATCAATCGTATTGGAACAAGTCACGCAGATGTCTGAAAACGGGATAAACAAAGCAAGTATGTTTTCCGCAGCCTTTCAGACGCAGTATCGTGTCAGGTTCCCAACGTTTTACAGACGTTCTTTATTCTGGAGCTAAACTTATGGCTGTGCAACAAAACAAGAAATCCCCTTCCAAACGCGGGATGCATCGTTCCCATGATGCGTTGACCAATCCTCCTCTAGCAATCGAAGCGACCACCGGAGAAACGCATTTGCGTCACCATATCAGCCCCAATGGCTACTATCGCGGACGAAAAGTCATCAAAACCAAGAACGACGATTAATTTATCCATTTACCCTTATTTACTTTCGTCATTGCCTAGCTCTTCGTAACAAGTGAATATAACTGTAGCGATCGACTGTATGGGCGGCGATCATGGCCCACATGTCACCGTTCCATCCGCTGTCGAATATCTGCGCCAGGATCCTGAGGCAGACATCATTCTGGTTGGCATACCGGATGCGATTGAGGCGGAATTGCATGCACTCAAAATAGCTCCCAACCCACGGCTCAGATTACATCCAGCCAGTGAAGTCGTTGGCATGGATGAGTCGCCGGCGCTCGCCCTGCGCAACAAGAAGGACTCTTCCATGCGCATTGCCATCAATTTAGTCAAAAGTGGCGAAGCCCAGGCATGTATCAGCGCGGGCAACACAGGTGCGCTGTTGGCCACTTCCCGGTTCGTATTGAAGACCATTCCCGGTATCGACCGGCCTGCATTGGCCGTGGTGCTGCCCACCATCTCGGGACACACTTATGTTCTGGACTTGGGTGCGAATGTCAACTGCACCGCGGAACACCTGCTTCAGTTTGGCATGATGGGCGCTACGCTGGTCTCTTCGGTAGAGCAGAAACCCAATCCAAGCATAGGCCTGCTGAATATTGGCGAGGAAGACATCAAGGGCAATGACATTGTCAAGCAGGCGGCCGAATTATTCCGCTCCAGCGGCCTGAATTTCTACGGCAACATCGAAGGGGATGACATTTACCGGGGCACCACCAACGTAGTGGTCTGCGACGGGTTCGTGGGCAATGTTGCGCTCAAGACATCGGAA
This sequence comes from Nitrosomonas halophila, assembly GCF_900107165.1. GTDB lineage: Bacteria > Pseudomonadota > Gammaproteobacteria > Burkholderiales > Nitrosomonadaceae > Nitrosomonas > Nitrosomonas halophila. The sequence goes on along the minus strand of NZ_FNOY01000016.1, from coordinate 49,553 downwards.
GGACTGGCGCAAATGCTGGCCAGCTATTTGCGCGAGGAGTTCAAGCGCACCCCCTTCAGTAAATTGGCCGGTTGGGTCGCGTTGCCTGTCATCAATGCCTTCAAACGGCGCGTCGATCACCGCCGATATAATGGCGCGAGCTTGTTGGGTCTGCGTGGCATCGTCATTAAAAGCCATGGTTCGGCCGACAGCTTCGCATTCCGCTGCGCCATCGGGCGCGCAGCCGGTGAAGTGCGGGGCGGAATGTTGCGCCATATCGGCGAACATGTCGAGCAGCTGCGCCATAATATCGGACAAAATATTCCCAACCCAGCATCAGCAAAGTGAGCCGATTATAACTATGTATTCACGCATCATTGGGACCGGCGGTTATCTGCCAGAAAAAATCCTGACCAATCAGGACCTTGAATCCATGGTAGATACCAGTGACGAATGGATACGTACACGGACTGGCATCACCCAGCGCCACATCGCTGCTGAAGACCAAATGGCCAGCGATCTGGCCCTGGAAGCGAGCCGCAAAGCAATAGCGGCATCAGGCATACGGCCCAACGAAATCGATTTGATCATCGTTGCAACGACCACGCCGGACATGGTCTTTCCCAGTACTGCCTGCATCCTCCAACATAAGCTCGGCATTGCCAACGGACCGGCATTCGATGTGCAGGCGGTTTGCAGTGGCTTCATCTATGCACTGGCGACAGCCGATATGTTTGTCAGCTCTGGAAAATGCCGCAATGCCCTGGTTGTCGGCACTGAAGTCTACTCCCGCATCATAGACTGGAACGATCGAAGCACCTGTGTGCTGTTTGGTGACGGCGCAGGTGCTGTCATACTCACGCAGGATCAGCAGCCTGGCATTCTCTCGTCACACCTGCATGCCAATGGCAGTTACAGTCAGATTCTAGCCGTGCCTGGCAATATCAGTGCGGGCAAAATACAAGGCAAGCCTTTTATAACCATGGAAGGCAACACCGTGTTCAAATTCGCGGTCAAAGTTCTGGAAGAAGCTGTTCATGAGGCACTGGATGCAAATCAACTGCAACCCTCTGATATCGATTGGCTGATACCGCATCAGGCCAATATCCGGATCATTTCCTCCACCGCCAAAAAACTTGGCATTTCTCCAGAGAAAGTTGTGACAACCGTCGCACAACATGGCAACACCTCGGCTGCTTCCGTGCCACTCGCGCTGGATATCGCCGTGCGGGATGGACGCGTTCAATCCGGGCACAACGTTGTGCTTGAGGGAGTGGGAGGTGGATTCACTTGGGGTTCGGTTCTGATACGCTGGTAGACTATGAAAATCGCTTTTATTTTCCCTGGACAGGGATCTCAGTCAGTTGGCATGATGCAAGGCTATGCGGCATTGCCATCGATACATGCCACATTCGCTGAAGCCAGCGATGTGCTGCAGGAAGATCTCTGGTCATTGGTCAATGACGGACCAGAAGAAAAACTGAATCTCACCGTTCACACCCAGCCCGTCATGTTAACCGCTGATGTCGCCATTTACCGTGCATGGCAACAGGCAGGCGGCAAACAACCGCAGCTGCTGGCTGGCCATAGCCTGGGTGAATATGCCGCCCTGGTCGCGGCTGGATCGCTTACATTCTCCGATGCGCTCAAGCTGGTACGCTATCGGGCAGAAGTCATGCAGGAAAGTGTGCCCGAAGGCACCGGCGGCATGGCTGCAATCGTCGGACTGGATGACGACGCCGTGGCAGCGATATGTTCTGAAATCGTTCAGAACCTGCCAGGCACTTTCCTGGAGCCGGCTAACTTCAATGCACCCGGCCAGGTCGTCATAGCGGGCCATAAACAGGCTGTCATGCAAGGCATTGCGCTCGCCAAACAGAGAAAAGCGAAGCTGGCGGTTTTGCTCCCGATGAGCATCCCATCGCATTGTGCGCTGATGCATTCTGCAGCCGATAAATTTGCGCGGCTGCTGGAACAGATCCCGCTGCAGCTGCCTCATATCCCCGTCTTACATAATGTCGATGTACAGCCACATCCCGAGGCCACATCCCTCCGGGAGATACTTGCCCGGCAACTCTATTGCCCGGTCCGGTGGACAGAGACGATTCAGGCGATGGCAGATCAAGGTGTGACTCATGTCGTGGAATGCGGCCCAGGGAAAGTATTATCGGGACTCAACCGTCGCATCAACAAGAATCTGACGAGTATCGCCTTGAGTGATTCCGACCTGCTCCAGCAAAACGCGGATACCTTGAAATAATCCGGCGGCATGGCATTGTCAGCAGAATAATGATTTCCCATCAATCTTTTGGACCCTATGATGTTACTCGAGCATAAAGTCGCATTGATTACCGGTGCAAGCCGCGGCATTGGCAAAGCCATCGCCCTTGAGCTAGGCAAGCAAGGCGCATCTATCGCGGGCACCGCAACGACCGAGAACAGTGCCCACCAAATCGATCAATATTTACAGGATGCCAATATCAAAGGAATGGGGCTGGTCATGGATGTCAATCATGTTGAGCAGATCAACGCTGGCATCGACAGGGTACAAAAGTCTTTGGGCGGCATATCCATCCTGGTCAACAATGCCGGCATCACACGTGATAACCTGTTGGCCCGCATGAAAGATGAGGAATGGGACGCGATCATGCAGACCAACCTGAAATCTGTATTCCAGCTCAGCCGGGCCGTCTTGCGCGCGATGATGAAAGCACGCAGCGGCCGCATCATCAACATCTCGTCAGTCGTTGGCGCAACGGGCAATGCGGGTCAAACCAATTACGCGGCAGCCAAGGCAGGCATGGTTGGCTTCAGCAAATCGCTGGCAAAAGAAATTGGCAGCAGGCATATCACAGTCAATTGTGTCGCCCCCGGTTTCATCGATACCGACATGACCCGTGCACTCTCCCCAGATCAGCAGCAAGCCCTGATCCAGCATATTCCGCTGGGGCGATTGGGCCGCCCGGAAGATGTTGCCGCAGCGGTCGCTTTTCTGGCTTCCCCAGCAGCAGATTACATTACCGGGACGACACTGCACGTCAATGGCGGCATGTATATGGATTAATCATCAATTCAGGCCCGTCCATGCCAAGTCTTGGATGCGCCTCAAGAAATTTCCATCATCTTTGTATGGTTAAAAATGATGATAGGATAAGGTTGTTTTTGGTAGTAGTAAGAGGCGTTTAACTCACAAATTCACGTGGGTTTTGCCGGTGTTTGAAATTTGTTAAACTTGCGGAAATTTTCTTACCTGAAAAGGATGGGTACATCAATGGAAATTGCAGAAATAGAACAACGCATCAAAAAAATTGTAGCGGAACAGCTGGGCGTCAATGAAGCGGAAATCAAAAATGAATCTTCTTTCGTTAATGACCTGGGTGCCGATTCACTCGATACAGTAGAGCTCGTCATGGCGTTGGAGGAAGAGTTCGAATGCGAAATCCCTGATGAACAAGCAGAAAAAATTAACACTGTTCAGGAAGCGATTGACTATGTCGCATCCAATGCCTCTCAATAAAGATTGATTTTATCTACACTGATTCACTGGAGCCATTTTGTCCAAACGCAAAGTAGTCATCACCGGGCTAGGTATCATATCACCGGTCGGTAACGCTGTGTCCGATGCCTGGGAGAACATCATTGCCGGCAAATCCGGCATTACCCGAATCACGCGCTTTGATGCTTCCAACTTCTCGTCCCAGATTGCCGGTGAGGTCAAGGAATTTGATATCACGCAATATATTTCTGCCAAGGAAGCACGCCGCATGGATATATTTATCCACTACGGCATGGCAGCAGCAATCCAAGCAGTCCGGGATGCGGAAATTGAAGATGCAAGCAAATTTGACGCGGAGCGTATTGGCGTCAATATTGGCTCTGGAATCGGCGGGCTGCCCATGATCGAGACGACTGATGCCGCCTATCATGCAGGCGGTCCCCGCAAGATTTCGCCTTTCTTTATTCCCAGCACCATCATCAACATGGTTGCGGGCAATCTGTCCATCATGTATGGCTACAAGGGGCCCAATTTAGCGATTGTCACGGCATGTACCACTGCCACCCACAGTATCGGCAATTCGGCACGCATGATCGAATACGGTGATGCCGATATCATGATTTGTGGCGGCACGGAATCATGTATTACGCCTTTGACTGTCGGCGGGTTTTCTGCTGCGCGCGCACTCTCTTCAAGTAACGATGATCCGGCTGCCGCGAGCCGGCCCTGGGACATCAAACGGGATGGCTTCGTGCTGGGCGAAGGCGCAGGCATTCTGGTTCTGGAAGAAATGGAGCACGCCCGGCAACGCGGCGCACGAATCTACGCAGAACTGGCAGGATTTGGCATGAGCGCGGATGCGCATCATATGACAGCACCCTGTGAAGACGGGGAAGGTGCCGCACGCTGCATGACCAATGCGCTGGCCAATGCGCGGGTTAACGTGGATGAGCTGCATTATATCAATGCGCATGGCACATCGACCCCATTAGGCGATATCGCCGAAACCATTGCGGTAAAAAGATGTTTTGGTGAGCGTGCCAAGCATCTGGCAATCAGTTCCACCAAATCGATGACAGGCCATTTATTGGGCGCGGCTGGTGGTGTCGAGGCAGTGCTGTCCACACTAGCTGTTTTTCATCAGGTTGCCCCGCCAACGATTAATCTTGACCATCCCGATCCTGAATGTGATCTGGATTATATTCCGCACGAGGCCAGGGAAATGAAAATCAATGTTGCCCTTTCCAATTCATTTGGATTTGGTGGCACGAACGGCACACTCGTGTTCCGCAAAGTTTGACACCATGACGAGGCATCCGGCTTCATCCATGGCTGGGTGTGGCTGATTGGCCGCAGTAGCCCCCCAACAATTAGCGATGGTACGCCTGAATGTGCTGACATGCCGAAATCGATACGCCTAGCGCGCTGGCTGGTTTTCCTGCTGCGGGTGATATTGGCCTGTAGTCTCCTGCTTGCCGCCTGGATCAGCCTCCTTGTCATGTCGCCGTCCAAGCTGCCAGTGGTGCCCTACACGTTTTCGATCGCGCCAGGAGACAGTTTAAAGGGGATTGCGCGCCAATTGGCCGACGAGCAAGTGATTCCCAATGCCTGGTCATTCATGCTGCTGGCCCATGTTAAAGGCGATCAATCTTCAATCAAGGCAGGTGACTACGAACTCACCGCAAACCTGACCCCTCTGCAGCTGCTTGACTACCTGGTACAAGGTGACGTCAAGCGTCATGAGATCACCTTTATCGAAGGCTGGACGTTCTCGCAATTCAGGCAGATACTGGATAAGCATCCCGCCCTTCAGCATGATGCATCGGGTTTGAGCGATCTCGAAATATTGCGCTTGATCGGCGCGCATGAAACCACAGCCGAAGGACTTTTCTTTCCGGACACCTATTTTTTTCGTAAGAATAGTAGCGATATAGCCATTCTGAAACGCGCCTACCAAACCATGCAGCGTCATCTTGAAGCAGCCTGGCTCGCCCGGCAAGAACCGCTCCCCTTGCAGAATCCCTACCAAGGCTTGATCCTGGCTTCGATCATTGAAAAGGAAACCGGTGTAGAAAGTGAACGCAGGATGATTGCCGGTGTATTTATCAATCGCCTGCGACGCGGCATGAAGCTCCAAACCGACCCCACCGTCATATACGGCATGGGCGACAAATTTGATGGCAATCTGCGCAAGACTGACCTGAGAACTGATCATCCCTACAATACCTATACCCGCTTTGGTCTCCCTCCTGCCCCGATAGCCATGCCCGGTCTGGCATCCATACAAGCAGCATTCAATCCTGCTACGACCGATGCGCTTTATTTTGTTGCCAGAGGTGATGGCAGTTCAAAATTCTCGGCCACCTTGGCAGAACATAATCGCGCTGTTCTGAAATATCAGAAAAACCGCCCGTAAATTACGCCCGATCCTGTCTGGCTGACCGAATCGAAGTGTCAGGCGGCCGATCAGTCTAATCCGGCTGTTTTTTCATTGACAGCCCATAACTGGCCGAAAGAAAACATGCGTTGTGGTTTATCGTGATAGAACCCGACCATTTTGTATGCAGCGCACCCTGCCATGAGAAGATCAACTGTTGATAACTATAAGAATCCAGATAAGCGAACGTTACCATGCAATTCTCCCTCATCATCCCCACGCTGAATGAAGCCAGCAATATCAACCCGCTTTTAAACAGCCTGTTTGCCCTTGATTGCCTGGGCGATCAATTTGAAGTGATCATCGTCGATGACGGCTCGACAGACGGGACGCCCGAGAAAGTGAAATCATGGGAAGCCACCCATAATGTCCGCCTGATCGAAAGACATGCCGAACCCGATTTAACCGCCTCCATCCTTGAGGGTGTAGCCGCCGCCAGGCATCCCGTCATAGCAGTCATGGATGCCGATCTGAGTCATCCCAGCGATCGCCTGGCTGCGCTGGTGCAACCCATTGTCGACGGCAGCCATGACGTAGTGGTTGGCAGCCGTTACATCCCAGGGGGAGGGACAGAAAACTGGCCATTTTATCGGGAATGGTTATCCCGCGCCGGCGGCCTGCTTGCCCGCGCGATCTGTGATGTGAATGATGCCACTTCGGGCTTCTTTGCTTTCCGGCGAGCGCTTGCCACACATATACCCAATAATGCCCGTGGCTATAAAATTCTGCTGGAGTTACTCATGGCAGGGCAGGGCCAGCTGCGCGTGAAAGAAATACCCATTTGTTTCCGGGACCGGACACGGGGCACCTCAAAACTGTCATTCTCACATAACCTGATTTTTCTGCAACGGCTGATTGCTCTGGCCGGCGGTACCGTCTCGATCCGGACAGCGAGCCGCTTTGCCGTGGTCGGATTTCTCGGCGTTTTTGTCGATGTCCTGATTTATCAATGGATGATTAGTCAAGGAAGTGGTCTTGCCCTGGCCCATATTTCCAGTTTCATTGCTGCCGCGACCTTTAATTACACGCTGAACTCGAAGTGGTCCTTCCGCCTCCATCATCCGGGCCACCTGCGCTGGAGCCAGTTCATTCGCTTCCTGACAGTTGGGCTGTTCGCACTGCTGCTGCGCGGCGGCGTGCTGGCCTGGCTGGTCTATGGCTGGGGGGTCGGCAGTGAATGGGCAATCTTCCCGGCAATAATTGCCGCAGCGGGCGTGAACTACCTCGGGTCAGCCTTCTATGTGTTCCCGAAAGCAGATCCCCCTGTTCCACTGCACATACGCTGGCGCACCGCAGCGATAGGCATCGTGGGTTTTGTCATTTTGCTGCGTCTCGTCTACATGGGCGTTGCCCAACTCATCCCCGATGAGGCCTACTATTGGCAGTATACGCAGCATATGGATCTCAGCTTCTTCGATCATCCGCCGATGGTTGCCTGGTTGATTTGGCTGGGTACCACGCTAGCCGGCCAGAACGAGTTTGGAGTCAGAATTGGTGCATTTGTCTGCGGCCTGGTCGCCATGGGGTATCTGTATGCACTCGCATGCAATCTCTATGATAAATCCACCGGCATGCGTTCAGTATTGCTGCTGGCGGTATTGCCGTTCGGCTTTGCAACCGGCCTGGCCATGACGCCAGATGCCCCGCTGATTGCCGCTTGGGTCGCCACGCTTTATTACATGGAACGGACACTGCTCGCCGGCCAGACAGGCCGGGCCTGGATAGGCATGGGCATCGCCTTTGGATTGGGCATTCTGTCCAAATATACACTCGGTTTGTTGGGGATTGCAGCGCTCATTTTTGCCTTACTGGATCCGTTAGCACGCCGCTGGCTGTCACGGCCACACCCCTACCTGGCAGCATTGCTGGCGCTGGTACTATTCAGCCCCGTCATCATCTGGAATATGGAAAACAATTGGGCCTCTTTTCTGTTCCAGACCGACAGGATTGGCGGTCCGCAGCCTGTATTTTCCACCCACAAGCTGATACTCTACATCGCCATAGTGCTGACGCCAGTCGGATTGGCCGCGGCCCTGCTCGCGTTACGAACGCTCGTGTCCGATCCGTCTCAGGCATCCAGAAAACGCCTGTTTATCGGTGTATTTACTGGCGTGCCTTTATTATTCTTTATAGCGGTCAGCACTTTTGATGCGCCCCGCTTTCATTGGAACAGTCCACTCTGGTTGGCACTCATCCCGACCATGGCATGGATGCTCGGGCAAAACAACACACACCCAAAAGTCGCCCACGCGCTGCGCGCTGCCTGGCAGCCCACCCTCATTCTCTTGCTGCTGGCTTATGCGTTTGTGCTGCACTATGTCGCGCTCGGTATACCCGGACTGCCTTATCGCTTCCTGAGCGAACATTATTTCTGGAAAGAAACTACCGCCGAAGTGGAGAAAATCGCCTTGGACATTGAACACCAGACCGGTCAGTCGCCGATCATAGTCGGCATGAGTAAATGGTCCATCGCCAGTGCCCTCGCCTTCTATCAGCGCAGCGACCCCCCGCTGGAGATTCGTTCACGCAATTTGTTTGGTGTGCCGGCTGCCATGTATGATTTCTGGCATCCGTCAGCCACGCCCAGCACGCGCCCCATTCTGATGATTGGCATGAAACGGCGGACGCTCGAACTGGATCAGGCCGATGGCAATATCGGCCACATGCTGCAGGAACCCACGGAAATCGGTGCGCGCACCATTTATCGGCAGGACGGCGTACCATTGCGGACCCTCTACTACCGCACAGCCAGCGGCTATCTTGGCCATACGGCAGCCACGCCGGTTACGCCCAGTCAAGAATAAGACGGCAGATCAGTGGTTATGTCCAAAAAATGCCCCAACCAACCATACGGTACCGATGCCACATACGATAAGAACAACCTGCTGAACAGTCGCCCCAATTTCCGGGCGTTTATGCAAGCTGGGAATCAGGTCGGCCATCGCCACATACGTCATGCTGGCTGCGGCAAATGCCAATATCGGGGCGATCAGATGATCAAGCTGATGCAGCATGAAATATGCGAGCAATGCGCCCAATACCGTCGCTGCACCTGACAGAAAATTAAACCAGAGTGCGCGCGCCCGGCTAAATCCCGAGTTGAGCAGGATGATGAAATCTCCGGCTTCCTGAGGAATTTCATGGGCGGTAATGGCGATCGCGGTCACAATACCCAGCTGAATGTCGGCCATGAAGGCCGCGGCAATCAGGATGCCGTCTACAAAATTATGGAATGTATCGCCGAGCACGATCATCATGCCGCTTCGGCCATGATCATGGTGGCTCGGTGCAGGCGGCACTATCTCCAGGGCGGATTCATGCACCTCGCATGCCTCCAGATGACAGTGGCGCCACAACAGGAGTTTTTCCAGTATAAAAAAAACCAGAATCCCGCCGAGTACAATGATTGTAAGTTGCTTAGGTTCGTCGGTCATTTCCAGCGCCTCGGGCAATGCATTGAGAAATGCCGCGCCAAGCAGCGCGCCAATAGCATAGGAAATAAGGATGGATATCCATGCATTGCTGCGGGTATTCAACGTCAATAATGCTGCAAGCCCTATACTCAGCAACCCGCCTAAGACACTGGCGAGTACGATCCATGCTAGAACTGACATATATTAAATTCCAAAGTCACCAAAACTGATAAAGAATTGAAGCGAGCAGTCCGGGCGCAAAACACCGGAACGCTGCAAAAAGAGAAAGCCGGAGACAAATAGAGCGGTGTGGCCATCTGTTCGGAAAGGCAATCAGAGAGTGTATGCCATCCTATATCGTTGCTAGGAAGGTCGAAAGAGATCGACACCAGACCTTATTCTATCAAGCGCAGGCTTATGCCAGCCATACCAAGCCAGCCATGCGTCCCGTCACCCCATCACGGCGATACGAATAGAATCTCCTCGCATCACTGAAAGTACAGACATCACCGCCATATACCTGGTCTACACCAGTACCGGCAAGGCGTTGCCGTGCCAGATCGAAGAGGTTCGCATACCATTTGTCCTTTTCCTTGGCCGGCACAAAAGCACCAGCGGCCTGCCGATTATAGGCGACAAAAGCTGCCCGCACTTCCTCACCGACTTCGAAATACCCAGGGCCGATGGCCGGGCCTAGCCAGGCAATGATTTGCCCGCCTGACACATATTTACGCATTTCTCTGATTGTATTCTCAACAATACCCCCGGCCAGTCCTCTCCACCCTGCATGGACCACAGCGACCACACTGCCGGCGGTATCACATAAAAGCACTGGCAAACAGTCCGCCACCAGGATCGCGCATACAATGCCTCGATTGCGACTGATTGCAGCATCGCCTTCCCGTTCGTTGCTTGTGTCAACCCAAATGGGCCGAGTGCCATGCACTTGTGTCAGCCAGTATGGCTCGGCAGGCAAATACCGGCGCAGCCGTGCGCGGTTCTGTAAAACGGCATCCGGATTATCGTTGACATGAGTGGCCAGGTTGAAACTTGCATAGGCACCCGCAATGTTTTGGCTGACCCCACCCTGACGGGTTGTAACAACAGCTTTTACATTTCCAGGAGACGGCCAGTCAGGGACGATCCAATCGATCATGACAGGAAATATTCCGACGGGAGTTCAGCAGCACATCAATCACCGAACGGGATTCAGAGCGGGTCGAATCGGCCGCTTACCGTTCCAGACTGGCATACAGTCTGGAAAACGTCTCGCAAACACGATCGATTTGCTCAAGCGAATGTGCGGCATTGATGCTGCAGCGGACCAGCGACTTACCGTCCGGCGCGGCCGGAGGCAGCACCAGATTGACATAGATATCATCCCCCATCAATCCATTCCATAGGGCCAGAGCCTGCTGCGGGCTGTCGAGCATGACGGCAACAATCGGGCCGGGCTCAGGGCCCACCTGATAGCCCATCTCCTTGAGGGATGCATACAGGTGTTGCGCATTCCGCCATAAACGTTCACGTAACAATTGTCCGTCACGCAACAACTTCAGGGCTGCGCGCGTTGAAGCAATGGTGGCCGGCGAAGGCGAGGCTGTAAAAATATAGGGGTGACTCACATAGCGCAGCTGATCGAGTTGCGGGTGATTGCTGACACAGAAACCGCCTATTCCACACAGGCTTTTACTGAAGGTGCCAGTGATAAAGTCAACTTCCTTGATCAACCCCGTTTTCTCCACCAGACCCTGACCGGTCGCACCCAGGACACCGAGCGAATGCGCCTCGTCCAGCAATAAGGTGCTGTGGTAGGCATTTTTCAGTTTCACGATCTCGGCCAGCGGCGCCTGATCGCCCAGCATGCTGTAGATCCCTTCGACTATGATCAGCGTATTCCGGCTCCGTTCCCCCAAGCGGCGCAACCGCTTTTCAAGATCCGCCATATCGTTGTGCCGGAAGCGGATGATATCCGCGCCACTCAGAATGCAGCCATCGTAAATGCTGGCATGCGCATCTCCATCGATCAGCACGACATCTCCCGCGCCGACCAATCCCGAGATCGTGCCTAGATTGGCCTGGTATCCGGTTGTAAACACAATGCATGCACGGCACTGATAAAACTCGGCAAACTCCTTCTCCAAGGCGCGGTGCCCGGAATAATTGCCATTCGCCATGCGCGAGCCGGTCGTACCCGTACCTTCCTGATCGATAGCCTGGTGCGCCGCTTGCCGGCATTCCGGCGTAAAGCTCAGCCCAAGATAGTTATTCGTGCCCAGCATCAAGACACGCCGCCCGCCAATTCTGGCCTCGGTCGCGGAATAAGTTTCCTCGATGGGGATACCAAAGGCACCCAGGCCATCGGGTAACTGCGCCTTTCTGGCTGCCGCAGCAGTATCAAGTTTTTCGAGCAAGCTCATTTTGTCGCTGATTTGATTTTATAAATTAGATTGGAAAGATCTTGGACTGTCAGCACATCCACAAGTGCATTCAACGGAACCGAGATGTCAAAATGATCCTCGATCTCCATGACGAGATTCAGGAGCTTAACTGAATCGATTGCAAGATGCGTAATCAAATTGGTTTCGGGAGAAATCTCCATCTCGGCATTGGTAAAATCTGCCAGCCGCCGGCAGAGCTGTTCGGTAATTTGTGCTTGAGTAATTTCAGACATGATTGATCGAATTCAGGACAACTCAAAGTGCGTTCTTCCAAGACAAGTGAAGCGCAAGAGCCAGGTCGCTGCATGATACCACTATGCAGGCAATCTACGCATTCGAGCGATAAGGTTTGATATTGAAAATGTATGGCGACAGGGTCTCGTTATGATTTGATCAGTTCAGGCAAAGCTGCCTGCAAGCGGATGACAGGATGCCAGTTATCCAATGCTGCCAACAATGGCGATATATCACAAACCCAATCAGGGTGCCGAAGCTCCTGCACCTTACCGGGCGTCAGCATCGGCGCATAGTTCAACAGACGGGCAAGCCACAAATTCAGGTTGGCGATCAACTGCATGCCCACCCATGGCAGATAAAAATAGCGGACGGGCTTGCCCGTGACTGCCTGTGCGATTCTGGCAATGGTCACATAATCATAGCCGCCCGGCGTGCCATCATCGATTTCATAAGTCCCGGTGACGGGCCGCGCAGCATCAAGCCAGCAATTGATTGCAGCCAGCAAATCGTAGACATGCACCAATCCGAAGCGGTTACCAGGTGCCCCCAACGCAGGAAATATGCCATATCGCATCGACTGGAAAAGCGGCCGCAAGGCCTTGTCACCCGGACCATATACCGCTGCGGGCCTCAACACGGCCAGCGTCAATCGATCTGAAAATAAGGGCATCAGCTGCTCAGCTTCAAATTTACTGCGTGCATACCAGGAAAGGCCTGGCTCACGAGCAGCCAAGGAAGATATGTAGAGAAATTTGGGAGCCTGCGCGGCTTCAGCGGCAATTTGCAGGATATTGCGTGTACCGACGACATTGGCACGATGAAAATCGTGCCAGGACTTGCCCTTCACCGCTCCCGCGCAATGGATGACAGCATGGGCGTCTTTCACCAAGCTGCGCAATGCGGCAAGATCATCAAGATCTCCCCGTATCCAGCTGATCGCAGGATGGTTATCCCCGGGCAGCGCACGCCTGGTCAGCGCACGCACTGCCCATCCAGATGCAACCAATTTATCCAGCAGTGCGCGACCGATGAAACCTGTAGCGCCCGTCACTGCCACGGTCCGGGCCATATAAGACTATAAAATTCCAAAAATAAATGCTATTGACACGCCAGCCCACCGCGCCAGCAGCGCTGGTTACATGTCAGCAGGCAATAAGCTGCTCCGTCTATCCAACTGTACTCGCAGCAGTAAGGTTCTCGATATTGGTACGATGCAAGAACCCCTGGCGGGCGGCAAAACGCGATAGTTTTCCGGAGGAGGTCCGGGGTAATGTATGGGGTGGCACGAGTTCAACCAGGCAATTCACGCCGAATGCCATATAAATCATTTGTTGCAGCCGGTTGATCAGCGATTGCCGGTCATCCGCCGACGCCAGCCGAGTTTCTATGACCAACACAACGATCGTCGAGCCATCACGGTCGCTGACACCGAAAGCAGATGCTTCACGGCTTCTCACCTCTGGTTGCTGTTCCGCCAGCTCTTCCACATCCTGAGCCCGGATGTTCCGGCCGTTGACAATAATCACGTCGGTGCGCCGGCCTGTGATATACAAATCCCCCTCGAACACAAAACCAATATCGCCGGTATCCAGCCAGCCGCCTGGTTTAATTGCTCTGGTGGTTTCAGCCGGGTTATTGAAATAACCGTCCATGACGCTATCACCCCTGACCCAGACACTTCCAACCATCATATGCGGCAATTCCTGGCCATCCTCATCGACGATCTTGACTACGTGTCCCGACAGGGGTCGGCCACAATTGACAAATTCATTGAACTTTCTACCGTCTGCCTGCACGCGTACCGCCATTTTCTTTTCAACCAATGTTTTGGTATCCACACACAGGCTTTGTGCTCCCTGATCAAGCGCCGGAAAGGAGACGGCCAGGGTCGATTCTGCCAGACCATAGCAGGGCAGGAAGGCACGCTCATCAAACCCCGCCGCAGAAAACTTGGCGGCAAAACTTTTTAGCGTATCTACCCGGATCATCTCCGCACCCACACCTGCCGCGCGCCAACAGCTCAGGTCAAGCTCCTTCAGATCCGACTCCCGTGCGCGCAGGGTGCATAATTTAAGTCCAAAGGGTTGGCTGAAAGCGATCGTACAGCGATTACGGCTGATCAATCTCAGCCATTGCAACGGCCGAACCGCAAAATCGCGGGTAGCGAGATAATCAACGGACAATTGCGCTGCCAAGGGTGCCAGCACCAGACCCACCAGTCCCATATCATGATAAAAAGGCAGCCATGAAGCGCAACGATCGCCCTGCCGGACTTTCAATCCATTACAGACAATTCCACGCAGGTTGCTCATCAGCGCACGCTCGGTAATCACTACACCGCGCGGCGCGCGCGTGCTGCCCGAAGTAAACTGGAGATAGGCGGTTTCTTCCGGAGAATTGGCAGCAAAAGTCACGTTGGCTTCAGGCAACAGATTCAGCTGCGCCGGTGTTCCGCACCATTTGAGCGCATTGTCGTTCTCCCCGCTCGCTGCTTCTTCAAGAAATCCGACAAAATCAAGCCCAGCGACTGCAACACTTGCCTGGCTGCTCTCAAGCATTCCCTGGAGCTGCCGTACATAGATCGCATGGCTGCCGAGATTGACCGGTACCGGCATAGCAAACGGCACCAGCCCTGCATACCGGCAGGCAAAAAATATCTCAATAAATTCAGGCGTTGTATCAGCAACCAAGGCGACCCGGCTGCCACGCGCCAGCCCTAGACCGGAAAGCCGTTTTGCTGTCGCTTGTGCACGCGCACGCAGCTCACGATAGGTCAGCACGGCGCGCAACCGGCCTTTGGCATCGTAGAAGTTGTACCCTGTGTCTCCTTGTGCGGCATATTCCAATGCCTCCACCAAGGTCGTGAAGTCTGCTCTCCGTTGTGACAGCAAATGGAGGGTAGGCGTTGCTGAATCGAGATCTATGTTGGAAGGCTGAGAATCAGTTTTTAGCATTAGCGGAACGCCCAACGTGGTTATTGTCGAACTCAAGATCTTCCCCTAGAAATATTGGTCTGGCCAACTTGTTTGATAAAGCCGGGCGTATTCAGCGCAACGTATTTCAGAGTAAGTGTTGAAACTAATTTCTTAATCCACTCAAATGCTTGCGAATACCCTCTCATTGCCTGTTTATAACAAGTGTGTCATATTTGAACATAATTATTTGAGCAGCGAGCTTATATAAGGGCAGCTTGACTGTCAAGATAACGTTACATTTGGCGTTGTTTTAATACAACAGATGGCAATAGATCCATTCGCATATTTATGCAAAAACCATTCATCCCCTCTACATTGATTGCATCAGATATAACAATCGGCCTGGCGCTTGGCAGCGGCTCCGCACGCGGACTCGCGCATATCGGCGCCCTACGTGCCATCGAGGCACATGGCATGAAAGTGGACTTGATCGCAGGCTCCAGCATTGGCGCTTTAGTGGGTGCCGTATACGCCGCAGGCAATCTTGATGCCCTCGAATCCAGCTTTAGAACCTTTGACTGGAAAAAGCTGGTTTCGCTGCTAGACCTGACCTTGCCCAAATCAGGATTGATGGATGGCAAAAAAGTCATGGATTTCGTCAGCACACACCTGGAAATCAGAGAAATCGAGCAATTACCGCGTCCTTTCCAGGCTGTGGCAACTGACATTCTCACTGCCAGAGAGATTGCGCTCGGCACAGGCGACCTGATGAATGCCATTCGCGCAAGCATTGCTGTACCAGGCATCTTCACTCCAGTTTATAGCGATGAACACATTCTGGTGGATGGTGGCCTCGTCAACCCGGTCCCGGTAAGCGTGGCGCGTGCAATGGGCGCAGATTTTGTGATTGCAATCGACCTGAATCATGAAGCGCCCTATAGCAGGGACAAGAAGCCCCTTTCTTCCTTAACTCAAAAAGCAGAAACAGCCGCCCATTCATCAATGGACAACACTGCGATGCATCCAATGCACAACGATACATCCGTATCAGTACTGCAGGCCATGCAGCACTTCAAACAAGTCATGTCCACACTGGATCATTCCACTTCCACACGCCTCAAGAAATGGCTTGAAATGGATACGGGACTGAATATTTTCGAAATCATTCTTTCTTCGATCAACATCATGGCAGCCAAGATCACTGAAAGCCGGATGAAAGTTGATCCGCCTGATCTAGTCATCCAGCCGCCACTTGGCGACGTGCATTTTCTGGCTTTCGATCAGGCCGACAAAATCATCGAAAGAAGTTATCAAAGCGCCCTGCAGGCACTGTCCACACTCGATCCCGCCGTATTTCAAACACACAAGCGCCGACCAATTATCGGCCGCCACAAAAGTAATTAGACGACCTGAAGCATGACAAAACTACTTATATTTGGATATGGCAACCCTGGTCGAGGAGATGACATGCTTGGGCCCGAGCTGGTCGAACGCATCGAGGCGCTCGGCCTGGAACAGGTCTGCTGCCAGAACGATATGCAATTACAGATTGAACATGTCACGGATTTGGCTGCCCACGACCAGATCCTGTTCATCGACGCCGATTGTTCGTGTCATCCGCCCTGCAAATACTCAAGAGTCCTGCCGGCAAAAGACAACAGCTACTCGACGCATGCAATGACACCTGCAGCCCTGTTATATCTCTACACACAGCATTTTCGAACCGCCCCGCCCAAAGTTTTCCTGCTGCAAATCCGGGGATATCAATTTGACCTTGGCGCCACACTCAGCGCCGGTGCCGCCGCAAATTTGGAAATTGCCTCCCAATGGGCCATACAGGCCTGCAAGGCGCGCAACCTGGAGGTGGCAATGCCAGCCCCCCCCCCGCCCGCACGCGAACAGCATGCATGAAATGTCTCTCGCGACCGAAGTGCTGGCCATCATAGAAGATGCAGCCCGGCAGCAATCTTTCACTCGCGTCAAAACCATTTGGCTGGAAATCGGTCAATTTTCCTGTGTGGAAATCGAAGCACTACGTTTTTGTTTTGACAGCATTACCCAGCACAGCCATAGTCTCGCCCATGGCGCCCAGCTGGAAATCATCCGGCTACCGGGCGACGGCTGGTGCCACAATTGTCAAAATAAGGTATCTTTAACGACAGTCTATGATGCCTGTCCCCGGTGCGGCAGCTATGGCGTTGCGGTCACGGGCGGCGACAGCTTACGAATAAAGGAACTGGAAGTCGAATAGGGAGCAAAAGTATGTGTACCACTTGCGGATGTGGCAGCAGCTCAATTTCACCCGGCAAATCATCTCACAACGGCCTGCGCAAGACCAAAGGCCCAATACGGTATCGCCCACCCTCGGCTGCCCGGCCAGCACCCGATCCATCCACTGCACCTCAGCCGGATCTGATCGATTTTGGCGCAGGCATTGCGGGCACACATGCACCCGGCATCAGCCAGTCACGCATGGTCCGTATCGAACGCGACATCCTCTCCAGAAACAATCAATACGCCGAGGCAAATCGCCTTTACCTGGCCGAACATGACATCCTTGCACTCAATATGGTTTCCAGCCCGGGTTCCGGCAAAACCACACTGCTGATCCAAACCATTCGCGCCCTGCAGGATACCCGGCCCATCTTTGTAATCGAAGGTGACCAGCAAACCGACCAGGATGCCGAACGTATCCGCGCAACCGGCGTATCCGCGCTACAGATCAATACCGGCAAAGGATGTCATTTGGACGCGCAGATGATCGAGCAGGCACTTCTCCAGCTTGCACCTGACGAGCAAAGCCTGTTGCTGATCGAAAATGTGGGCAACCTGGTCTGCCCGGCTGCCTTCGATTTGGGTGAAGCGCACAAGGTGGTGGTGCTGTCCGTTACCGAAGGAGAAGACAAGCCCCTTAAATATCCGGATATGTTCCGGGCGGCCAGTCTCATGCTGCTCAACAAATGCGACCTGCTCCCTTACCTGAATTTCGATCCAGCGCTTGCCATACACTATGCGCGCCGCGTCAATCCATCTCTCCAGATTATTCAAATCTCAGCCACCAGCGGCGAAGGTATGCCCGTATGGCTGGACTGGATCAGGAACTCAAGCCCAAATGCGCACCCAATCAAGTCGCCCCCCAATTCTGACTGAATCGCCATCGATTGCCATTGAACTGCCGTTTGATGCGCCTGCAACACTGGCGTGCGGCGCCTGGCTGAAGAATACGGTTTGCCTGATAAGCGGTCGCACCGCTTATGTCTCCCCCTTGCTTGGGGATCTGGATAGCGCTGATGCCTGCCAAGCATACACTGACACCATCACCAGGCTGATTGCGACCGTTGGCACCCGGCCCGAGTGTATCGCCCATGACCTGCATCCTGATTTTTATAGCACCCAATTCGCCCATTATTATGCAAACCAACACAACCTGCCGGTGATTGCGGTACAACATCATCACGCACACATTGGCGCACTTTGTGCAGAACATGGCATCACTCAGGCAGTGATCGGTATTGCGCTGGATGGCGTAGGACTGGGAACAGACCACACCCCCTGGGGGGGTGAGCTGCTGTACAGTGCGGGCGCCACCTTCGAACGCATCGGGCATTTGCAACCATTGGCCATGCCAGGCGGAGATCGCGCGGCACGCGAACCCTGGCGCATGGCGGCCGCTGCGCTGCATCACCTGGGACGTGTCGATGAAATTATGCGCAGATTTCCCGATCAATCGGCAGCAGGCACGGTCACCACCATGCTGCAGCAAAAACTGCACTGCCCCTCGACTTCCAGCATGGGACGGTTATTCGATGCCGCCGCAGGATTGCTGAATATTGCACCGGTTCAAGCACATGAAGCGCAAGCGGCCATAAAACTGCAAAATTTGGCCAGTGAATACGGCCACTTATCGGCGCCTTTGTCGCAAGGCCATCAAATCCATAAAGATAATATACTTGACTTCACGCCGCTGATCAGCTGGCTCAGCAACCAGCACGACACCCGTCACGCGGCGGCAGTTTTTCATGCTACGCTCGCTGCGGGACTGGCCGAATGGGCGGTACTGGCTGCGAGGCAGCACCAACTATCGCACATCGCACTGGGCGGCGGTTGCTTCCACAACAAGCTGCTCTCCCAGCAATTGGTCAATCTGCTCACCCGACAGGGCCTGAAAGTGCTGTCTGCCGAACGATTATTACCGGATGACAGCGCTATCTCGTTAGGTCAGGCATGGATAGCAGCACATCATATGAAAACATTTAACAAACATGCGCGTACTTATTAAGGTTAAGGACACAGTGAAGCACTTCAAGACTGTTGCTGCCAACACAGCCAATCCATCCAGGAGGTTGTCAAAATCAAATAACGGCAGATCACCACGGCTGGCTCCGTCACGTCCTGGCGAAAACCTGCGGCGTCTCCCCGAAACCGGTCCACGACTGTGGTGTGCATTATTGGCCGCTTTGTTTCTCGGGAGTGTGCACGCCAACAGCTGGGTACTCCCGCCTCGTGACGTGGATCTTATTGGCGAAGTCCAGACCACGCTTGCCAGCCGCGATGAAACACTGCTTGATATCGCCCGGCGTTATGGTATCGGCCAGGATGAGATCCTGCTGACCAATCCACATATCAACCGCTGGTTACCGCAAGATGGCGACGAGGTCATCCTGCCCCTGCGATTCATCATCCCAGCGGCAGAGCGTACTGGAATAGTGATCAATCTACCGGAAATGCGGCTCTATTACTTCCCCAAGCCGGAAAAAGGACAGAAACCGCAAATCATCACGCATCCTATCAGCATAGGCAGAATGGATTGGAATACACCGCTTGGCCGGACCACTATCGCTAGAAAACAGAAAGACCCGACCTGGACCCCGCCCCAGTCTCTGCGCGAGAAAGCCATAGCGGAAGGCGGCCCGCCATTACCTGACGTGGTACCACCAGGTCCTGACAATCCGCTGGGCCGTTATGCACTCTACCTGGGAATACCCAGCTACCTCATACACAGCACCAATAAACCATTCGGAGTCGGCATGCGGGTCACACATGGCTGCATCCGCATGTATCCTGAAGACATTGAAAAATTCTATGACATGGTACCGGTAGGCACGCCCGTACAGATAGTCAACCAGCCCATCAAACTCGGCTGGGTAGGTAAACTACTGTTTATCGAGCTCCACCCGCCACTGGAGGAAGAAGAGGTCGCACCGGCCGACTATATCCATATGGTGCATGACACAATTGTCGAATTTCTGGACAAAACCACCCGGGATGCGCGCGGCCAAACCATCAAGTTCGTTAGGATCGACCAGGAGGCGCTCGACTTGGCGATACAGGAGCGCAACGGCATACCGAGACTGATTTCCGAAGATTAAACCCGGAGCATACAGCCCCAGATTCTACTCGCTCCCAGCCGCTATACCCTGAAAGCAGGCGGCCGGACAGCGAAGCAGAATCCGGGAAAATCTGAAAATTTATTTATGCATCGCCCGTTTGAACATGCGATCAATCTTGGTTTCGGTATCCAGGGAACGTGCATTTGCTTCTGCCGCTTTGTCCATCGCCTGATTCGCAATATTGACCGCATCATTGGCCGCAGCACGCGCTGCCGCAGCATCCGACTGCGCAGCCGAGACATTGGCCTCCAGTGCATCAACACGCGCCTTGAGTGCATTGAAGTCACCGGTCGTCGCGCACCCCGACAAGATGACACACACGCCAAGTAAAGCAGATACTGTTAAGGTGTTTTGCTTATTCATATTTATCTCCTTGATTAAAAACATCAGTCAAACAACCCATGTACAGCTCGATTTACAACACAAAACAAACGGTTAAAATCAACCTGATTGATGCACCAGCACATTAATGCTCATTCCAGTTGCTGAAATTGAACACCAAAAACAGAACCAAGACAATAGCCACTATTTCTCCATCATATTATCATCCCGCTATTGATTTTTGATACCGATGAATAAAATTACATGCTTGCACCGGACAGAATCAACACACCAGAATTATAAAAATCCATCCGCGGAGCCCAATAGCAGCATTTGCTCACATCTCAATAAAGCTTTATAATCGCCGGGTTTATGGCATTGACAAAAAGGCAGCTTCACAGCCTTGCCTGCTGCCGCAGTAACTCAGTTGGTAGAGTAGCTGATTCGTAATCAGCAAGTCGGAGGTTCGACTCCTCTCTGCGGCACCACATACAAGCAGGCACCAGTTACACTGCACGAGCAGCCCTGACTATAACAATCAAGCCGGTCAAAGCAGGGATGCCTCCTCCGTCACACATTCAGCCAAGGCATCAATCACGGCAGGGTCATATTTTTTATTCCGTCCGGCTTCAATCCTCGCCAGCGCTTCAGATCTGGAGAATGGACGAGAACGATGCCTGAGTTCATCGTATGCTTTGCAGACCACGATAATCTTCACGCCAGGATGAACCGCTTTCCCCTGCGACAGATCACAATATTGATCAAGCTGGCAACGCTCCGCATAACTGCGCATGATGGTACTCACCTGCTGATTGAGCGTATCCATTTTCACGAGCAGCTCTCGGGATAGCGCGCCATTGCCCCCATACGGCGTTCGCGCACTGGCGGACGCCTCCTCATTGGCCTGTGTGCATGCCTGACCGGGAGCAGTCCCCATTCCGATAGTATGCAGCAAGGCTGCCGCCCGGATAGCTTCTGCGTCCGCTTCGCCATTTCCAAGTTTTAACGCCAGTTTTTCAGCGAGCACCGCCACGCGCCTTGCATGCTCACCAGAACACCTGTCATGCAGCATGATCATATCGGCACAGAGCTCGACAAATATCGAAAAATTCGCTTCGATACATTTTGTTTTTGTCTCAATTTCAGTGCCGAGCTGCTGATTCAGCTCAAGCATGCGTAAGTATTGTCCTCTTATCGCATCGCCAAGTTTCTTGCTGCTCACCGTCACACGATGTTTTTCCAACGCCTCGCCGACGACCAATTTGAGTTTTTCATCATCCCAAGGCTTGGTAATGAATCTGTACACCTCTCCCCGATTGATCGCATCCAGAACCGATTTCATGTCGGCGTAACCCGTGAGCATGAACCTGATGGTATCCGGCGATACGGCCATGAATCGCTGCAGGAACTCCACGCCATCAATTCCCGGCATCCGCTGATCCGAAATCACCACCGCCACCTGATGCTTTCTGATCAGCTCAAGACCGGCTTCCCCGCTTTCAGCGGTGATGACATCGACTCCCTCTCTTCTAAACAAGCGCCCCAGGGCATTGAGAATGTTAGGCTCGTCGTCAACGATCATGATTGTGTCACGCATACCACTCCTATTCTGTGCTGGCAAAATTATTCATTACCGGCAGGCTGATCACAAAAGCCGCACCGCCTCCCGGCGCGCTCTTCACTTGAATCTTGCCGCCATGCCCGGAAACAATCCCATAAGCGACCGAAAGACCCAGGCCAGTGCCCTGGCCAACCGGTTTGGTGGTAAAGAAGGGATCGAATATCCGTCTTTGCATCTCCTTGCTGATACCAGGCCCATTATCTTCTATGCTGACGAACACTTCCTTGCAGTCGCTGCTGGCCCAGGATTTGATTTTGATATGACCCTGCTCCATCGCCTGAACGGCATTGAGCAACATATTCACCAAGACCTGGGTAATCTGCCGCGGCTTGCACCAGACCCGTGGCAGCGCCTGCAGCGCCTTCTCAAGACTGGCGCCATATTTCACCTCATGCCAGGAAAGCCTGACCGCATCCTCGATACACTGGTTGATATCGTATGCTTTCGCCTCATCCGCTTCTCTATGCGAAAAGCCTTTAAGCCCCGTTACGATCGATTGTATCCGCTCCAGTCCATCCTTGCATTCATTGACGATCTGCGCCATTTCCTGCAAAGTCGCATCCATATCACGAATCCACTCAGTCTCGCCCAGCTTGACCGCATGTTGGCCGCCACGCTCTGGTGCATGCAGCAATGCTTTATTGCCCCGGAAAGCAGCACGGATTTTTGAGATATCTTCCGCTAAGGCATAAAGATTGCTGCTGAGGTAGCCAACCGGATTATTGATCTCATGCGCAACACCGGCAGCGAGCAACCCGACAGAAGCCATTTTTTCGGATTGGAGAAGCTGTTCCCGCATAGCTGCTGCTTCCTCCTCGGCTTCTTTCCTTGCAGTGACATTCCGGTCTATGCCACGGTAACCCAGAAAGACACCATAAGAGTCATAAAACGGCGTACAACTCGATTCCAGCACCACGACATGACCATCCTTATGCAAATTCCTGTTTTCCAGATTAAAAATGGGCAGATGCTTCTCAAAAATCTCGGCGAAGTCTTTGGATATTCTTGCCGCTTCCTCAGGCAGCATCAAGGCAAAAGGGGATTGCCCGATGATTTCTTCCGGCTTGTAGCCAAGCAAGTTTTCCACTTTCGGACTTGCGTAGGAGTAGACCAGATCGGCATTGACCTCCCACACCCAGTCAGTCGTGGTCTCAACCAAAGCCCTGTATTTTTCTTCACTCTTTTTCAATGCATCTTTTTTCTTCCGGTTTTCCTCCATTTCCGACTGCAGCAACAACAGAAATCGCTCATGCTCTATTCGATGCTCATACAACTCCACCAGAAAATGTTCCAGCATATGTTCGAAATTGCCGAGCTCATCTTTCCTGATCTTCCCAGGATCGGAGCAGGCGGGTTTTTCTCCTCTTTTAAACCCTTCCAGTCTTGAAACGATCGTATTGAATCTTGCAAAGATATTTCCTGTGAATCGATAAACCAATATCGTCGCCAGAGACAGCCCAAGCAGGGCAACGATCACATACAGCGTGATCGTCTGCAGGAGCATATGCTCCAGAAAGGCCTGAGTATTTCCGGCGGTTCGACTGGTTTTCTCGACCAGCGCGTCCGCCAGCGCCATAAAGGTCTCGTACCTTTCTCTCTGCTTTCCCATGACCAATTCAAGCGCCGTGCGGTTTTCCCCCCGGAACAAAGCGGGAAAGATTTCTTCGTCCCGAGTCAGCACAAATTGATCCCATATTGCCTTGAGCGCATCCCGTTGCGCATGGATCTCCCGTGCCTTGTCACCATCCTCATGCAGCAAAACGCCCAGCGTATGGTTGATAAGCTCCGTTGAACGTTTGATCGCCTGATGTTCTTGAATCAGGTTACGGTTATTTTGTTCAAGCAGCAATGTCAGCAGCTGAATCCGGCTTTGCTCCAGCACACTCTTCAGGGTAAGCGAATAATGCATCTCTGAGATCGCATTGTAAAATTCAGCATTGAGTGTTCTTTTCACCCAGATCATCTGAAAAATTCCGGCACTGATAAGCGTGAGCACCAACAGCAGGGAAACCACAAAAACCATAATCAGTTTCCTGCGTATACTCATATAATCGAGAAACGATATCATTTCATTCTTTTAGTTGACAGGCTGAACAGTCATCGCGAAGTTCAAACGAACAAACCACAGTTCACAGTTGATCCCACCTGGTCATGTGTGGCCAGGGGGGCGCATTACCTTCTGGCTACATTCTAGTTCGAGACAACAAGATGAAAATGCGGGTTTAACACCCGATTGGATGGTTATTTGCGGAATGCGTCAGTTCAAATGACGGGTGAATGACGAAGCGCCCCTGAAACAGATAGTGCTTCCAGGGGCGCGCTACAACCAATCAGCTACCTCGCTGACAAGAGGCAGCGGACTCGCCTTGAATGCTTGCGGATCGGTCAGCACTGCCTTGACCGTAGCATCGAGATCGGCGAGCAAACTCAAGCAGATTCCCAGGATCCTGGTTGCCACGCCCAACACGCTCCTGGGCAACTGTATGTGTGGGTCGCGTTGTGCTTGGAGAGGCACATGTGCAATATAGAATGCGTCCGGCTGCTGCAAAACGCAAATAAGCGCGAGTTTAGGGCTGCTATTCCACCCCTGCCATGCAGCGGGTTCATGATAATTAGCCCCCCCCAGAAACACCTGTGTCAGACCAGCCCTTCGGTAAACTATCAATTTTGCCTCTGAACGCTTTTCAGCCTCAGGGCAAAACCGCGCAACACGCACGCACAAACGTGCCCAGCATGATTGTGGAAAGTCGGAATTCCCAACCATTCAATCTCTTAGGCGCCCCGTTTGATCCGCTCACTCTTGCGAGATTAGGCGTATGATTATCCTACTACTCCGTTCCGCCAAACCGCTTACATGAAATCGCGCCTTCGCCTGTCATGCGCTATTGCAAATTCTCGCCATAGCTACGGCTATATGACTGCGGTTTGCGCCTAGGAGGCGAATCCAACGACTTCATTTGTAAGCTAATTGACGGAACGGAGCACTTGGAACACGCGCAACCACCGATTCCGAACCCGTTCCGGCGCAAGGGAGGCGAACATGCCAAACAACCAGCTTTATCTTTTCGTCGTACAACTGAATCAGCCAGGCCGGTTTGAAGCAATATTCGGTGAAGCAATCGCCAAGTTCGCCTATGCCGATTTGACTCGCGACATTCGACGCATGTCGGACAGGCTGCTACAGAAATACCGGCTATACCGGCCGATCACCAGCGCGTATTTCGGCCGCTGGCATGCACTATTCGGCCTGAAGGAAACCTTGATGCCTTTCGATATGCTGGAGCAAATCCCAGTGCTGCAGGCAGTAGGGACAGCAGAAATGCATGCACTGCTACTGGAGAATCTCGGCCAGGCAACGGGCAGCCGCCAGGATTTCAGAATTTTGATTCTGCCTGCGCCCGAAAATACCCACCCGGCATCGATCGATCAAGCGATCGATCTTGCACTTCTGGCGCCGCCCAAAGTCAATCCGGTGCTGCACGGCACCGAGACTCAGGCACTTTTACAGGATCTGATCGAACGCGATCGGCTGGAATGCCATTTCCAGCCGATATGCTCACTCGCAGACCAAACCATCGTCGGTTATGAAGCCCTGACACGCGGGCCGGCCGATTCAGCCTTGCACAGCGCGGATGCCTTGTTTACTGCGGCGCATCAATTCGGCATGACGCAAGCACTCGAATTTGCCTGTCTCAAACGCACATTCGACTGGCTGCCCCGCATTCCTTCCCATTTCTGGATTTCAGTCAACCTAGGCCCGGGACTGTTCATGTCCTCCCTGTTGCAGCAATACCTCGCCAATCCGGTCATCACGCCGCTGCTGTCACGGGTCGTATTCGAGCTGACCGAACACCTGCCGATCGAATCGGCGGTGCGGCTGCATGTCACGCTGAATGAGCTGCGGCACACGCAATTCAAACTGTCATTGGATGATACGGGATGCGGTTTCTTCGATATGACTACTGTCGAGGAACTGCGCCCGGAAATCATCAAACTGTGCATCACTGTGATCAGCCGTATCGGCCGCAAAGACGGTGTTGAGCGTGAGATATCGAGAACCATTCAGGCCATTACCCGGTTGGGTGGCATCACGCTCGGCGAAGGCGTGGAACATGCCTACCAGGCCGACGCGCTCAAGCAATGTGGCGCAGCGCTCGCTCAGGGCCATTTTTTCGGCCCGCCACAGCCGGCCCGTGATTTGTTTCCAGATTGAAACCACCCCGGCTGGCGCATTGGGTCACCATTCATGCAGCCCATGTATTGGCATCAAAAGCACAAGCTGTTGCTTTCATCGTTACAACACCTGGTTTGACAACCCCGGATGCTTTCAGTACAGTCACCCCACTCAAAAAAGCATTGACTTTTTCCATCACTCGCGGCTGGATTCTTGATCCTTCGCAACTGGGAGCGCAACGTGGACCTCGCAATATTCAAAGACCGTGCCAAAATCAAAGCCCGCAGAATCTTCAATTGGGCCAGGAACATCTCCGATGTCCGCTATATCAATGCGCCCCGCCATATCAAGCTGCACCGCTTTCTTGGCAACAACAACCTTTTGTCACGCGCACACAGAGCCAAGCTGGTCGAGAAAATTGCAACCAGCCTGCCTGCCGAAGTACAAAAAAAGGAACGCGAACACTACGCACAACTGTTGGAGGCCTGCCCCACGACGCTTGCGGTTGATCCGCAAATGGGTGCGGCACGCCTAGACATACAGGATCAGCTGGCACCGGCCTGCATTGCCGACACGCATGCCCGTATCGAACACTTCATCGCGGGCGCCAGCATGCAGATGAATGCCAAGCCATACCTGGCGGAAACATCTTCATTGAAGGACTACGCACCTGACAACCCTTGTTTTCAACTCGCTACCGCGCCTTACATACTCGGCGCAGTGGCCCGTTATATTGGAAGCTGCCCGGTACTCTGGAACATCACGGCCATGTATTCCCCGCCGCCCGCATCGAATACAAACAGCCTGAAAGGCAGTCAGCTATGGCATATCGACAGAGAGGACATCACGACACTTAAGCTCTGGCTGCTGTGCTCCGAAATCACGCCAGCCAACGGCCCCACCATCATTCTGCCTACCAGATACTCCGACCAGGTTGCCGAAAAACTCGGCCCCGCCTCTTCCGAAAAGGTCAGAGACGAAGCGTTATTTGAACCCTTCCGCCCCCATTTTTTATCACTGACGGGCAAAAGTGGCGATATGTTCCTGACCGACACGGCCAGGTGTTATCACCACGGCTCCAGGATGCAAGCCGGTATCGAGCGCAGAGTGTTGATGATTCACTACACCACGCGCCATTCCACTTATTTGGTTCCCGGCAACAAGCGGGCGCACGATCGTCTGCATGCGCAAACCCGGCAGGCTTGGGACACCCTCCCTCAGTCGACCCAGGCAGTGCTGCGCGTCTATGGCCATCAAACAGACTGAATGACGAAATCATGATGTTATGCGCTGGTTGCGAGCAAGTTGGCCGTTCCCGACCACCAGTGAATCAGATTGTTCTCGATCGGGATAAGCGCAGCGGGATGAAACGCCACGCAGCGTGGCGTGAAATCCGTGTAAGGGCGTGCCGTGCGCACCTGGCAACGATAAAGATACCCATGCAAAGCGCCCGGGATGCTGGCATGACGCGTCATCACCTCGCAGACAGGCGCTTGCATCCCATCTGGATCAGCGTAAAGCTGGATTTGCACGGCATCGGGCACTACCTCCCCCAAATAGATCTGCACTTCAAAGACCCAGCCGCCCTGTTCTGGAGACACGCTCAGATTGCCCCAATGAATCTCATGCCAATTGCACCTCAACTGCTCGTCCCATAAACGCAACGCCTGGGCAACCTCGCTACCTTCGGCAGTGCGTTGCTGAAAAGCACTGGCCGCAGGCAGATACAACTTCTCGACATATTCACGCACCATCCGGTTACTGCTGAACTGAGGCGTAAGACCGGCCATACTGGCACGCATGCGGGCAACCCAGGCCCGGGGAATGCCAGTGGCATCGCGATCGTAAAACATCGGCACGATCTCCTCTTCCAGCAGACGATAGAGCTGCTCCGCTTCCACACCCTC
Source organism: Nitrosomonas halophila (assembly GCF_900107165.1). Lineage (GTDB taxonomy): Bacteria > Pseudomonadota > Gammaproteobacteria > Burkholderiales > Nitrosomonadaceae > Nitrosomonas > Nitrosomonas halophila. The sequence continues at coordinate 21,222 of NZ_FNOY01000016.1, read as the reverse complement.
CCACTCGGGTTCGGTATGCTCCTGGCCATCACCCAACGCCCAGCCTACTTCCGGGGTATAGGCTTCTGCCCACCAGCCATCCAGCTCGGAAAGATTCAATCCCCCGTTAACCAGTACTTTCATACCACTGGTGCCGCTTGCTTCCCATGGCCGGCGCGGCGTGTTGATCCACACATCCACTCCCTGCACCAGCTCCTGCGCCAAGGCAATGTCATAGTCTTCAAGGAAAACGACATGCTGGCGCACCGCCGGTTGGGCGGCAAACTGTGCCCAGGCCTGAATGAAACGCTTGCCTTCCTTGTCGGCAGGATGGGCCTTGCCCGCGACAACCAGCTGCACCGGCCGTTCTGAATGCGTCAACAGTCTGATCAATCTGTCAGAATCACGCAGCAACAAGTTAGGACGTTTGTAGGCAGTGAAGCGGCGCGCAAATCCAAGTGTCAAAACGTTGGGATCCAGAATCCGGTCAACCTGGTCGATGAGATGCAGCTGCGCACCCCCCTGGCCGAGCTGCAAGCGCAAGCGTTGCCGGGTGTGGCGCACCAGATCGGCACGCTCCTGACCGCACAATGTCCAGAGTGTCGTATCGTCCAGCGCCTCGATCGCGGCGGCCAGCGTTTCCTCGCTACCGAGCCAGCGGCCCTTGCCGCAAGTCTCCGTCCAGATATCATCTGCCCACGGAGAATCCCATGATGGCACATGCACGCCATTGGTCACATAACTTACCGGCACCTGGCATTGGGGCCAGTGGGGATACAGGTCCTGGAATATGCCCCGACTGACCTGGCCATGCAGGCGGCTGACACCGTTCATCAGGCCGCAGGTTCGCGCCGCCAGATAGGCCATGTTGAAAAACTCATCGCCATTTTTCGCATTGCTGCGGCCCAGCGCCACCAGATCCTCCGGCGCCACTCCCAGATTTCCGGCATAGACCAGACCATACTTGGCCAGCAGCTCGCGTGGAAAGGTATCAAAACCGGCTGCCACGGGCGTATGGGTGGTAAATACATTGCCCGGCCGGGTCGCCCATAGCGCTTCCCAGAAATCCACCCGCTTCTTTTCCATATAGCAGCGGGCGCGCTCAAGCGTCACAAAAGCGGCATGCCCCTCGTTCAAATGGCAAACATCGATTTCCAGCCCCAGGGCTTCGATCAAGCGCCACCCGCCAATGCCCAGAACAATCTCCTGCACCAGGCGGATTTCCTCTCCTCCGCCGTATAGCTTGCCGGTAATGCCGCGGTCAAGCGCACTGTTCAGCAAGTTGTTACTGTCAAGCAGATACAGGTTCACCCTGCCCACCTGCGCCTCCCAGGCATGCAAGCGGACGGTACGTCCGGGCAACTCGATCGGAATACAGAGCCAGGTACCATTACGCGTCAACACGGGACGCAGCGGCAGGCTATTGGAGTCGTTATAAGTGTAGATTTCCTGCTGCCAGCCATTTCCATCCAGCATCTGCCGGAAATAGCCTTCCTGATAGAGCAGACCGATCGCAGTGACAGGCACGGCCAAATCACTGGCTGCCTTGAGATAATCTCCGGCCAGCACACCCAATCCACCGGCGTACAGTGGCAGGGCCTTGCCCAATCCAAATTCCATGCTGAAATAGGCAATGCCCTTGAGCCTGGTCTCTGCATGTGCCTCCCCAAACCAACCAGGGCATTCGCAGTAGTGCCTGCGTGCTTCCGACAGCAAATCAAGATGCTGTTTGAACGATGCGCTGCGGTTCAGTTTTTCCAGCCGCTCATACGACAGGTTCTGCAAAACCACAAATGGATTCTCGCTTTGCTCCCATAACTGCGGATCCATCGCCTTCCAAACCACATCACCGGCATGACTCCAGGTCCAGCGCAAATCCGTGGCCAAATCGGTCACTTGCTCCACCAATGGCAACAGATCGGCAGGCAAATCTTGCTGGTACTGCATCATCAGGCGAGGGGTCTTCATGACGGGTTCGTGCTCCTTCCTTTATGGACAAACTGCTTGACAAGCATATCACGCTGCTTATTCTCAGATCGGCCGATTCATTTTATCGCATACTGGCAGGATGATAATTTGCGCCTTACTTGAGGGTAAATCCTGGCAGGGAGTTGACTCATGTTACTCGATCACAAACTTGCGCCGTTACAAAGAGTAGTCAGAATCGATGTCATTGCCAAGTATAGCGGCCAATTACTGGTCGTACTGGGCTGCCTGACACTTGTACCCTGCCTGGTCTCCCTCTACTTCAGCGACTTCGATAGCACCTTACGCTATCTGCTTATCGAACTGATGCTCTTTCTGGGTGGCGCGCTGTTATCCCGGCTGGATGCACCGGCAGACATTCAGGCAAATGAAGGTTTGGTCATTACCAGTCTCATGTTCATCATCACACCGCTCATCATGACCATCACGTTCAGCGGTGCGGGGCTGACCTTTATCGATGCCCTGTTCGAAACCATTTCGGCCGTCACGACCACGGGTTTGACCACGATTGCGGATATAGAATCCATGCCGCCCACCTTCATTTTCGCACGCGCCTACATGCAATGGATAGGTGGACTCGGTATTGTCGTGCTGACGGTTGCACTGCTTGTCCGCCCCGGTATTGCCGCAAGACGCCTGATTCATTTGGATGAAAGCGAGGATCTGGCCAGTTCCACACGCACCTATGCACGCACAATTCTGAAGATCTATCTGATCCTGACTGCACTGGTGGCTGTGCTGATATGGGCAGTGCAGGGCGACGTCTTCATCGCCATCATCCATGCGTTTGCGGCCGTCTCGACCGGTGGTTTTTCCGGCTATAACAATAGCCTGGCCGGCTTCGAGAACAAACTCGCGGCCCTCGCTGTCATCACGGCATGCTTGTTTGGTGCACTGCCCATACTTTTGTATCAGCGTCTCCAGCGACGCGACTGGAAAGCCTTCATTCACGATATTCAGCTGCGCGCTTTACTGATTCTGAGCCTCATCATCAGTCTGACACTGGGCGGCATGTTCATCTGGCAACTGAATCTCCCCTGGTCCGAAGCATTATGGCATGCTCCGCTATTGGCCATTTCCGCACAAAGCACAGCCGGTTTCGCCACCCTCCCCTTGACCGGACTGAGCCATGACATGTTGCTGATATTGATTTTCGCCATGTTTGTCGGCGGTTCTATGGGCTCGACCGCTGGCGGCATCAAATTACTGCGGCTGGTCACTTTCGCCCATTTGATCCGGCTGATCATGCAACGCATCACCCTTGCACCCCATGCCGTCATTCAACAAAAGCTGGGCAGGGAGTATCTCGATCATGATGAAGTCATCCGTGCGCTCGCACTGATTCTGCTGTTTATCTCCGTGATATTCTGCTCCTGGCTTGCCTTTGTTGCCGCAGGCCATGATACATTGAAGGCCCTGTTTGAAGTGGTATCCGCCATCGGCACGGTTGGACTGTCGAGCGGGATCACGCAGCCAGAATTGTCCAGCTGGCTCAAGATCGTACTATGCATGGATATGCTGCTTGGACGGCTTGAGATTATTGCATTGCTGATACTGCTCTATCCCGCAACCTGGATCAAGACAAGGAAAATTTGATGAAACTGGTCTTTATCGGTGCCAGCGCGACCTCTGTCATGGCAGTCAGGCAGCTTATCCATCGTGGCCATGACGTGGTGATCATAGAAAAAAACAAAGACCGTATCGATGAGCTGGCCGGCCAGCTGGACTGCGGCTTTATACTCGGCGATGGGACACGGCCGGATATTCTGCGCGAAGTGGATGCCAGAACCACCAGCATCGTCTACTGCATGACTGCCAACGACCAGGCAAACATTCTGGCGAGTCTGGTCGCCCATTCGCTCAATTTCCCCAGAGTCATCACTAAACTCGAGGATCCGGAGTTCGAACATATCGCCATTGAGCTGGGACTGGACAACATCATCGTGCCGGCACGCACAATCGGCAGCTTTCTCGCCGACATGGCGGAAGGCCAGAACCTCCTTGAATCATCCTCGATCATCAAAGGCGAGGCCAGGGTGCTCTCCTTCGTCATTAACGAGAGCCTGGCAGGGCCAGTTTCAGCCCTGGCGCTACCAGACAATGCGCGCCTGATATGCGTCTACCGTAACGGGGACTTCATGCTGCCCGATACGGAAATGAAACTCAGGAACGATGACGAAGTGGTCCTGATCACGCATAGCAAGCAAATCCCCATACTCCGCAAACGCTTTATCGATGCGCCCAAACTCAAGCAGGCAGGGCCTTTGTCCTCATAACGATCATGCCCGGCTCAATCACTGCAGCAAAGTGAAGCGCAATCTCAACGCATTTCCAATCACGCTGACTGAAGAGAGCGACATCGCAGCAGCTGCAAAAATGGGCGACAACAAAAGACCATAGAACGGATAGAGCACACCCGCCGCGATCGGCACACCGGCGGCATTGTAAACAAACGCGAAAAACAGGTTCTGGCGAATATTGCGCATGGTGGCTATCGACAACTTGCGGGCACGCACAATGCCGGTCAGGTCTCCCCTGAGGAGCGTGATGCCTGCACTCTCCATCGCAACATCGGTACCGGTTCCCATGGCAATACCGACATCGGCTGCTGCCAGGGCCGGTGCATCGTTGGTACCGTCGCCGGCCATGGCCACCACCCGTCCTGATGCACGCAGTTTCTCGACAATTTTCCCTTTGTCTTCGGGCAGGATCTCCGATTCGACTGCATCAATCCCCAGCTTTTTGGCAACCGCCTCGGCAGTGCGGCGGTTATCCCCGGTCAGCATCACGACATGGATACCCTGTTGCTGCAATGCTTCGATTGCGGCCGCAGTCGTTGCCTTGACCGGATCGGCAATTGCCAGCAACCCGGCAGGACGGCCGTTCACAGCCATATAGATGACCGTTGCACCGTCCGCACGCAGCCCATCGGCCTGCTCCGCAAGTGAGGCAACATCGATGGCCAGTTCTGCCATCAGCATGGCATTGCCGAGCGCAACCGCCTGGTCCCCGACTTTCCCGACCACGCCCTTGCCGGTTGGCGAGTCGAATTCTTCTGCAGTGGCCAGATCGAGTGACCGCTCCCTCGCAGCCGTGACAATGGCATGCGCGAGCGGATGCTCGCTCTGCTGCTCCAGCGAGGCGGCAAGTGCCAACAAGCTGTCTTCAGTCATACCCGCTGTGACCACGACTTGGGTCACGGTGGGTCTGCCTTCGGTCAAGGTGCCGGTCTTGTCGATCACCAATGTATCGACTTTCTCCATACGCTCCAGCGCTTCGGCATTCTTGATGAGCACGCCCGCTTGCGCACCCTTGCCGACACCCACCATGATCGACATGGGTGTGGCCAGCCCCAGCGCGCAAGGACATGCGATAATCAAAACACTGACTGCGGCAATCAGGGCATGACTGAAGACAGGCTCAGGCCCGACCAGCGACCAGATGACAAAAGCCAGCAGCGCGATAGCTATCACCACTGGCACAAACCAACCGGAAACATGGTCGGCCAGGCGTTGGATCGGAGCACGGCTGCGCTGTGCTTCGGCAACCATCTGCACGATTTGTGAAAGCATCGTATCCTTGCCCACGCGCTCGGCGCGCAGCACGAAACTGCCGGTTTGATTGATCGTGCCACCGATCACCTGGCTGTCCGGCACTTTCTTCACTGGCATGGATTCCCCTGTCACCATCGATTCATCCACGGCACTACGTCCTTCTGTCACGACACCGTCCAGGGGAATTTTTTCACCCGGCCGCACACGCAACAAATCCCCCACCTGAATCTGCGCCAGCGGCACATCCTCCTCTCCCTCATCACCCAGCCGGCGGGCGGTCTTGGGCGCCAGATCCAGCAATGCACGAATCGCGCCGCCTGTCCGCTCGCGCGCCTTGAGTTCCAGCACCTGGCCCAGCAGAACCAGCACCGTGATAACGGCTGCCGCCTCGAAATAGACCGCCACCGTGCCATCCGCCTGCCGGAAAGCGTCGGGAAAAACACCCGGCGCCAATACCGCCACCATGCTGTACAACCAGGCCACGCCTATCCCCATGGCGATCAGGGTAAACATGTTCAATTTGCGCGTTGTCAAAGAAATCCAGCCGCGCGCGAAGAAAGGACGCCCCGCCCACAGCACCACGGGCGTCGCCAGCACCAGCTGGATCCAGCCAGACAAGCTCGCGCTGACGTAACGTTGCATGTCGGCCACATGCGCACCCATTTCCAGAATAAAAACAGGCAGCGTCAATATCAGGCCGATCCAGAACCTTTTGCGCATATCGGTCAACTCGGGATTTTCACCCTCTTCTCCGGTGATCGCTTCCGCTTCCAGCGCCATGCCACAAATCGGACAATCGCCAGGACCTTTCTGCCGAATCTCGGGATGCATCGGACAGGTGTAGATCCCGTCTGCACCCACAGCGGATGCAGATTGCGCCGGACGCTCGCCTGGCTTGTGTTCATGATGACAATCTTGTGAACGCATACAACCTCCTTGTGATAAGCCTTCCATATCTGCAACCAGTCTTGCAACACCCAGCAACTGCCGGTTAATTTTTCGACAAGCCTGGATTTGCGTAAGAACCATGCCCTTTACGCCATTCAGGCCGGACCATCCCTGTTTTGCATTGATCCCCGCAGCAAACCGTTCATGCCATGGTGCTGATGGTTTGACGAAAACGCGCCAGGGCCAGCAGGAAAAAAGTACCGCCGATGACAGCCAAGGCGAGAAAATCCGGCCAAACTATACTGAAGCCCGCACCGCGGTAAAGTATGGCCTGGGCAAGCGAGACAAAATGCGTCGTCGGTGCTGCGAGCATGACATGCTGCACCAGTTCGGGCATGCTTTCGCGGGGCGTGATGCCGCCGGACAACATTTGCAGCGGCAGCAGGGTGATCACAACCAGCAGGCCCATTTGCGGCATCGAGCGTGCAACTGTACCAAGAAAAATACCCATAGAAGTGGCCGCAAACAAATGTAACGCCATGCCGCCCGTGAACAATCCCAGCGAGCCTTCGATCGGCACACCGAGCAAATCCTGCACCACCAGGATGAGCGATGCCGTCGCGACCATCGCCACGACCAGCCCCATTGACCACACCTTGGCCAGCATGATCTCGAATGGCGTCAACGGCATGACCAGCAAATGCTCGATGGTACCGCGCTCGCGCTCACGAATCAGCGCCGCGCCTGTGAGAACAATGGATAACAGGGTGATGCTGTTGATGACCTCCATCACCGAGCCGAACCAGACTGAACTCAGGTTGGGATTGAAATGCATTCGCACTTCCAACTCTGCGGGCAACGTGACCATGGCGCGGTGTCCCTGGATAAAAGCCGCCACCTCGCCCGTGACGATATGCTGGACATAGTTATTGCCGATAAAAGCCTGTGACATGCGCGTGGCATCGACATTGAGCTGAATCGCCGGCTGACGTCCGGCCAGCACATCGCGCTGAAAATCGGGAGGAATATCGAGCACGAAGGTATATTTGCCCAAGTCCATGCCGGGATCAGTTGCGTAGCGTTCTATCATCTCCGGCATCAGGAAATAAGGGGGATAAAAGGCACCGATAATCCGTGCAGACAGGGGCGACCGGTCATCATCGACGATCGCGATCGGTGCCTTGTGCAATGATTCGGGAATGCGGGTGGCGGCCAGGTATACCTGGCCGGTAAAAGAAAACAGGATCAGAATCAGCATCAGCCTGTCACGCCCCAGGCTGCGCAGCTCCTTGACACCGAGATGGAAAATATTGCGCAGCATATGCCTCATCACCGCTCCTGCTTGTTCAGCAGCACCACACTCAGAATCAAAATGACCGGAATGGCAAGCACAAGCGGCAGCAGCGAGGGCCCCAGCTCGGCGAAGCCCAGCGCCTTGGTAAAAGTGCCACGGCTGATCGTCAGAAAATGCGTGGTCGGAAAAATCTCGCCGACCAGGCGCGCGCCGCCCTCCAGCGAGGACACTGGATCGATCATGCCGGAAAAGCGCGTGGACGGAATGATGGTGGCGAGCGCGGTTGCAAAAACAGCAGCGATCTGGCTGCGCGTGAAGGCAGAAATCAGCAGACCCAATCCGGTGGCTGCCGTCACATAAAGCAATGCGGCCAGGGTCAGCAGCAGAAAATCCCCCTTGTGCGGCACGCCGAAAACAAATACCGCCAGCGCACAAAGCAAAAAGAAACTGACCATTCCCAGGGCAATATAGGGCAGCTGCTTGCCAACGAGAAATTCCAGCCGGGTCACTGGTGTGACGTACAGATTGAGGATGGAGCCGAGCTCTTTCTCGCGCACCACGCTGAGTGCACTCAGCATGGCCAGAATCAGCATCATCAGCATCGGTATCACGGCAGGCACGATGGCTGGCAGACTCTTGACATCAGGATTGTAACGAAAGCGGGTCTCGATCGTTATCGATCCGGACGGCACCTGGCCACTCACATGGCGGCGCATCTGTTCCAGCAGCCAGCTTTGGTGCATGGCCTGCACATAACCGAGCACATTCTCGGCCCGGGTCGGCATCGCGCCATCGATCCAGGCAGCAATTTTGACATTGTCCCCGCGCGCCAGATCGCGTGCGAAATTGGGGGGAATCTCCAGCGCGAGACTCAATTCACCGCTGCGCATCCGGCGATCGAGCGCGGCATAATCCGTGATCGGTGGCAGCTCGATAAAATAGCGCGAGCCACTGAGGTCAAGCGCATAGTTGTTGCTGAGGGTGGTCTGGTCGCGGTCGAGCACGGCGTAGCGCAGATCTTCGACATCCATCGTGATACCGTAACCAAATGTGATCATCAAAAAGAAACTGCCGAACAACGCAATCGAAATACGCAAGGGATCACGATAGAGCTCAAGCGCCTCCCGCATGCCGATACTGAACAGGCGCAGCAGGCTGAAGCGCGTGCCGGTTCTGGCGGATGGGGCATCATGTGGCGGCTCCGGGATACTTGCAGGCGGTGAAGGCATTTCGGTCACCAGGGTGTCTTCCGCCCTACTCGCCTGTTTCAGGTAGCGGATGAAGGCTGCTTCCAATGTCGTGCAGCCACTGTGCTCGATCAGCGCGGCGGGGGTATCGCTGGCAAGAACCTTGCCAGCATGCATGAACGAGATGCGGTCACAACGCTCGGCTTCATTCATAAAATGCGTGGAAATGAATATCGTGACCTGATCACGGCGTGCCAGATCGATGATCAACGCCCAGAACATGTCGCGCGCGACCGGGTCGACGCCGGAAGTCGGCTCATCGAGTATCAACAGATCCGGTTTATGAATAACCGCCACCGCCAGGGACAAGCGCTGTTTCAAACCCAGCGGCAAGGCATCGGGCAGACTTTCCATCACGGCACCGAGCAGAAAACGATCGGCCATCTCGGCGACACGGGCTGGAATCTCGGCATCGGGCAGGTGAAACAGCTTGGCATGCAGCACCAGATTCTGCCGCACAGTCAGCTCGGCATACAACGAGAATGCCTGCGACATGTAACCGACACGCTTGCGTGCCGCCAGATTGGCGGCATCGATGACCTGGCCGAACAGCCATGCCTGGCCTTCGCTGGGTGGCAGCAGGCCGGTCAGCATCTTCATCGTGGTAGATTTGCCGCAACCGTTGGAACCGAGAAAACCAAAAATCTCACCGCGCGCGATATGCAGGTTGACTCGCTCGACCGCAACAAAATCACCGAATCGCATGGTCAGATCATGCGCCTCGATCGCGATTTCCCCTTCGCCCCGGGCCTCTCGCGGCGGGACCAGCACGGTCTGATGGCCTTTTCTTTTTTCGTCCGGCAGCAGCCGGATGAAAGTGTCCTCCAAGGTCCTGGCGCCAGTGCGCTCGCGCAGCTCGGCTGCGGTGCCGGTTGCAAGCACCTTGCCTGCATCCATCGCCACCAGCCAGTCGAAACGCTCCGCTTCGTCCATGTAGGCGGTGGAAACGAGTACGCTCATGCCCGGATGGCGCACCCGCAAACGCTCAATCAGTTCCCAGAACTGGGCACGCGACAGCGGATCGACTCCCGTAGTCGGCTCATCCAGCACCAGAAGATCCGGATCATGGATCAGCGCGCAACACAAACCGAGCTTTTGTTTCATGCCTCCCGACAGCTTGCCTGCGGGACGATCCCGGAACGAAGCGAGCCCCGTGCTTTCCAGCAGCTCGTTTATGCGCTGATGGCGCTCACGCTGCGCGTGACCAAACAGGCGGCCGAAGAAATCGGCGTTCTCGAACACCGACAAAGTGAGGTAGAGGTTCTTGCCCAGCCCCTGCGGCATGTAGGCAATCCGTGGACACACTTCGCGGCGGTGGGCAGCATCGGCCATATCGCCGCCCAGCACTTCAATCCGGCCTTGCTGTATCACCCGCGTGCCGGTCAACAGGGACATCAGGCTGGACTTACCGACGCCATCGGGGCCGATCAGGCCTGCCATGCAGTGGCCGGGAATCTCCAGATCAAGGCCGTCCAGCGCAAGCTGCTCGCCATAACGCAAGCTGACACCCTGTATGCGCACAACCGGTTCGGCTGGTAGGTTTGTACTCATTGCGGCAACCTGATCTCGAGCTCAGGAGGCCAGTCAATTGCCGGGTCGAGCTTGACATAGGCCATGCCGGGCAAACCGGTTTTGATCTGCTCAAGATGCTGCTGCAACAGCTCGGGATCGATCCGCGCACGCACCCGGAACATCAGCTTCAGGCGCTCGCTCTCGGTCTCCACCGTCTTGGGTGTGAACTGGGCGACACTGGCGACAAAGCTGGCCTTGGCCGGGATCACATAATGCGGCGCAGCATCAAGCACTAGCCGAATATCGCTGCCCAGCGCAACCTTGCCAGCCGCCTCGGTCGGCAGGAAGAAAGTCATATACACATCAGTCAAATCCACCATGTTGAGCACACGCCCGCCAGCTCCCAGCACTTCACCTGGCTCGGCGATACGATACTGGACACGCCCGTCACGCGGTGCCCTCAATTCGCTGTCATCGATATCCGCCTGCAAACGCAGCACCGTCGCCCGCGCAGCGGCAATGATGGATTCTGATTCAACCACTTGCGACTTTGCCGCCGCGATCCCTGCATTGGCCGCTGCAACCTGGGCCTGCGCCGCGCTGACCGCTGCCTGCGCACTCAGCACCCGGGCACGGTCATCATCCAGTTCCTGCTGTGCCGTGGCCCCTTCACCAGCCAGCGCTTGGGTACGCTTCAAGCGTTTACGGGCTGCATCGAGTTCGGCCCGGCGCTGGGACACGACAGCCTGCGCGGCGGCCTGTTCGCTTTGGCGCTGAATGACAATGGACTCGGCTGTTTGGTAAGCATGCTCGGCCCGGCGGACCTGTGCCACCGCCTCGGCCTGCTGGGCCCGCAACACCTGTGTATCCATCCGCGCAAGCACGGCCTTGGCTTGCACAAAATCTCCTTCTCTGGCCAGAATCTCAACGACACGCCCAGGTGTCTTGGTGGCGATATTGATTTCCGTCGCTTCGATACGGCCATTGCCCGCGACGATCCCGGCAGGCAAACCGGCCGGGCGCAGCATCCACCAGGCGGCGATTGCCACAGCCATGCTCAAGCCAATCCAAACGGGTATGTGCAGCGTTTTTTTCCGTTGATTCATCATTTTTCCAGAGCCGTTTCAGTGGGTGGCGCGGCCATGGCAACACCCCCGCCCAATGCCTTGTATAACGCGATTAGATCGGTCGAGGCCTTCGCCTCGGAACGCGCCAGCTCGATTTCCACACTATACAGGTTGCGTTGCGCATCGAGCACATCCAGAAACGAGACGGCACCCACTTGAAAACGCAGCTGCGACAGCCGGACAGCCTCATGCAAGTCCGCCACCGAGCGTGCCAGCGCCTGCCTGCGCACTTCTTCCTTGAGATAACGCGTCAGGGCAGTTTCGGTTTCCCGGAGCGCCTCCAGCACCGCTTTCTCAAATACCAGATAGGCCTCCTGTTGCCGCGCATCAGCTTGATCTATGCCGGCGCGGATACGGCCAAAATTGAGCAAGGGTTGAAAAAGACCCGCCGCAGCATTGTAGGAAAACGCCGCCGATTTAAACAGACTCTCGATATCGGTATTGCGTAAACCCAGGAATGCAGACAACGACAACCGGGGAAACAATTCCGCCACAGCCGCCCCCTGCAGCGCTGTGGCAGCAGCAAGCTGGCGTTCGGCAATCCGCAGATCGGGGCGATGCCAGATGGTTGCTGCGGGGGACGCCAGCATCGCCTGTCCGGACGCCATCGGCACCCCATCCGGCTCCCTCAGCACAGTGGCGAGCGCCCCCGGCGGCTGTCCGATCAGCACCTCGAGCTGCCGCAGCGCGGCAATCAGCCAGGATTCCAGATAGGGGATCTGGGCGCGGGTCGCTTCTGTCTGGGCGCGCGCCCGTACCGCATCGTAACGCGTACCCACACCGGCCTCAAACAGCTTCTCGATCAATGTTTGCGTTTTCTGCTGGGCAGCCAGATTGGCGTGCGTGATACGCAGCTGATTCTGAAAACTCCGGTATTCGATATAGCTGCGCGCCAAATCGGCAGTCAATGTGACCCAGGTCTGATTGTATTGCGCCTCCATCGCCTCCAGCTCTGCCGAAGCGGCCTCCAGGCGGCGCTGCAGGCGGCCAAACAGATCGATTTCCCACAAGGCATCGAAACCCATCTCAAACAGATTGAATTTGATACCAGGCGCGAAGCCGGGAAATGGATTGTCGCTACGCTGGATACCAGCACCCACATCCACGCTCGGGAAAAGCTGGGCCCGTGCCGCTGTACGCGCTGCCCGTGCCTGATCGATGCGGGCCAATGTGATTTTGAGATCAAGATTGTCCGATAGCGCCTGATCGATCAGCCAGTCCAAGCGAGAATCGGCAAAACCTTCCCACCATTTTTTCAACGCCTCTGGCTCGACCGGTTCGAACATCGCTTGCCCCAGCTCATCGCCCGCTTCCGCCTGCCAACGATCCGGGACCACAGCCGCCGGGCGCCGATAATCCGGACCGACGGCGCATCCACCCAAGGCAATCACCATGCATAGACCCGCAATTTTATTTATCTTGATCATGGTTCCTGGTCAGCAACGGAAGTCGATAACATTCAACCTTGCACCGGATGCATTTCCCTGTCCTTGCAATGCTTGGCCACCCTCTAAAATTAACATACATCTGGCCTTGCCGGGCTAACCAGAGACATGAAATCCATCACATCCAGCGCCATCATCACCCCGAATCTCGATCGGCCCCGGAAATAGATACCCAGGCCAATCGTCACAGATTCATACCGTTAGCGTAACAATCAGCCGTCGCGGCCCAGCCGGACATGACTGCGAGAGCGCTGTTATGTCCAGTATTTCAACCATTGTTACGAACGGAGCGGCAACTGAAGCGGCGAGCCTCGCCCGTGCCAAGGGAAGAAGATCGTAAATCGGACGATTATCGCCGGGAAGCCATAATCAACGAATCTGACCTCAATGATTGGCTAAAAAATTGATCGTCCTAATACACAACTTTCAGCGTCTGGCCTGGTGTCAGTTCGATCCTGCCATTGAATTGGCGGCTGTGTTCCTCCAACGTGCGTTGCAGCCAATGGGCATCTTGTTGCGAGGCGCGCTTCAATCTGAAGCGCTTGATCTGCATCGGCACCATTTCCAGCGCGATCAATTTGCCGGTAGCGGGTGCAATGCTGACCAAATACATCAGCGACAAGTCGCTGCGATAGTGTTCGTGACCGCCTATCCCTTCGTAATCGTTCAGAAAATCTCCGCAGCCATACAGGATGAGTTTTTCCTTATACACTTCCAGCCCGATAGGGTGATGGGAAGAATGGCCATGCAGGATGTCTACTTGCGCGCAATCAATTAGCCCATGAGCGAATTCGACATGTTCTTGGCGGATGGCGTATCCCCAATTCTCGCCCCAATGGATGGATAGCATCACGATATCACCGGGACGTTTGCTCAGCTGTACGATGGCAGCGATTTGCTCAACCGTTTTGCGGGATAAATCGGTTAACAAATAAACGCCTGCTTTGCCAATCTTAGCAGCCCATTCAACGGGAATGCCGCTAGAGGTTGTACCGCAGGAAATGACTATGACTCTGCTTTTAGCAGGCATCGCCACAATGGCCGGGGATTGTGCTTCCGGCAAGTTTGCGCCAGCCCCTGCGGTTTTAATGTGAGCATTGCTCAGTGTGTTCAGTGTTTCCGTTAAGCCGGCATATCCCCAGTCAAGCACATGGTTGTTCGCCAAGACACAGCAATCAATTTTTGCCGCAGTAAGGCATGCAATATTTTGGGGATGCATGCGATAGTGAATACCTTTGTCTAGCCAATAATCATTGCTGGTGGTAACGCTTGTTTCCAAATTGATGATGCGTACATCCGGTGCTGCTTTATCCAGTTCAGCCAGCGCATCGCCCCAGATATAATCGAAACTCACTGGCTTGGGAATCACGCCGTTCGCATCCTCACCGAGTTCCACGTAGCTGTTTGCATTGCGTACATAGGGTTCATGCAATTGTGGATCGCTCGGACAGGGTAACAATTGATCGATTCCCCTGCCGGTCATGACATCGCCACACAAAAACAGCTTGATAGGTGTATTCATGCTGGATTTTCAGCATTGGTGATGGACATTGCTTTTGCCATCCCGCTCGTTAGCGCTAACAAGGCTGCTGATGATTGCACCTGAAAATCCCGCCGTTTCATGATGGCCCATCAGCGGATGCAGAATTAGTCTAGTTTCAAAAAAGGATAGCGTTTGCGCTGCTCGCGCGGCCATAATGACAGTCCCGCCTGCTGAGCGACGATTTCAACATCCAGAATCACGTCGGGATCGTCAAACGTCACTTTATCCGCTGCATCTTGCAAGCTCAATTGTTCATCCAGATAGTCGCCGAGCAAGCCCGCTTCCTGTTGGCTTCTTATCGTTCCGTGGAAACCGCGGCGGTGTATACGGACATGAAAACTGCGGTGAGCCATTTGAGGCAAGAAAGCTTGGATGCACTGCTTGGCTTTTTCCTCGAATGCTTCGACCGTTTGAAAAAAGAAGCCATGCGCGCATGGGATGACCCGGCAGAATACTTGCCCATAAGCAGGATTTGCTTGCATATCCTGCAAGAAAGATTCAAGAAATGCTTCGATATTCTCAACCTTGAGGGTTAGTACATTACGAAAGGGCGTTTTCTCGACAGAACCATATTTCGACAGCAAAGAAAAACCGTCTTTGAAGCCATTCTCTGCGACAGTGACCACAACATTCCAGTCTTTCATGATGATTCGCCTTCGATTGATGAATGAATCAATACTGGGTTGATTTTATGGAAAAATATCGCACTTTTGCAGTTCAGCCTATTGAGAAATAAGGGGTCAAGTCTTGGCTCGCAGCAGATCCAATCTTTACTCGGAGAGCGGTAATTCCTTCTGAAAGCGAGGCCGCCAAGTAACATTCTTCATTGCTTCGAGATCTCGTTCACTGGCAAAACCCGGCAAGATATCGATTCGATTGAAGAACCCCCGGGAGCCGATCACGTACTCCATGACCTCTAACCAAAATACACTGGGCTCGTTGTCCCGGTAATAGGCGGCCCGTTCGGCACTTGAAAAGCGGCCTTCCGCGACCAGAAATGTATCAACATCACTTTCCGAGTAGCCAGCCAACGTTAGAATTTTCTGTACGTTCAAGTTACCAGCCCCTGCCACTTGACGACCAGCATAAGGATTAGCCGTAGACGCCAACTCGCGGCAAAGCTTAGCATTCAACATATTTCCCGTGTATAAAAAAGTACTGACCGACCGCACCTTCTGGCAAATCGCATCGTCTCCAGAGAGAGAAGCGACATGCATAAAACAACTGCTTCTTAAAAAGCTAACCTTACTCCCGTCCGGGTTGAGCGGCGCTACCGACAGAGTCTCGGGGTGAATAAGAAAACACGACTTGGCCGAATTGAGATAGGTGGCCAAGTGCAGATACTGACGCTCCAGCTCGTCAGGTTGACGATACTTAAAAAAGATAATCTCATCGGCATCACTTATGGCACCACAACCACTGACAATCAGAAGTGGCACCAATATGCCAATTACTCCAGGCCTCTTCATTAACCCCCCTCTTATCCCGACAATCCGGATTTCATCTGCAACTCGATCTCACGCAGCTGTTCCTCCATCCGCCGAATAGCCTCCTCCCCCTGTCGCTGAAGATCCCGAAAATGTTCGCCGACACCATCCATGTTTTGAAGGGATCTTTGCATATCCCTTGCGATACAGTCTTGTGTTGAAATGATGCATTCGGCGGGCTTCAACAGTTCAAGGAAAAAGGTAACGATGGCCTCGTCTGCCGGGACGGGTGGAGAAGCCTTTTTCGCAGCCTGCACGCTTTCTGGAGTCGATCCAGGCGGGATAAATCTGTATGTAACATACACCCTTGAGGCCTGCGGCAACCACCATTCGGCAGGTGTAAACACATACATCTGGAACTGCCAGTCAATGGGACTGTTATCCGAACGCTTTGAAATCACGACGTTGCTATATTGCGACTCAGCCAGCCTTGAATCCCGGATAAGAACCTCGGCGGCCTGGCTGGATAGCGGCTCGTTGAGGACAGCGGCTTCTGCGGCCTTGCGTGTCTGCTGTTGCCGGCCGGGACCATGACTGATATCCGTCATTTCATAACAAGGCTCCCATTGCCCTCCTGTCACCTGATGACCGAGCCGCTGGCAGCGGGCTGCATCCTGCTGGCGCCATGCGCAAGAAAAATTGGGGGTGTGATGACCAGAAAGCAGATCCCAGCCATCTTCTCCGCTCAATGTCTGGCCAGGCCGTATGAAAGGCATGTCCTGTAAATCATCGCAACTTGCGAACAACTTGATCTCACTGCCCCGCATCGGCACCTCCGTGTCGGCTGCCAGAAGCGTGTACGGCAAGCCAATCATGAACCCGATGGCCAGGGCGAATAACTCGCCAAGTAAAAACAAACTCTTTTTCATGAGGCGCCTCCTCTCACCTGAGCACAAGCTCTACCCGGCGGTTCAGTTCCCGCCCCGCCTCGCTAGCGTTACTGGCGATGGGAGCCATAAAGCTGGCTCCTTTGGCCATCATGCGACCGATAGCTATACCGTAGTTACTCGCCAACGCCTGACGAACGGCGGCGGCACGACGCAAGGACAAGTCGACGTTATAGTCAAAGCCACCCTGGTTGTCGGTATGCCCTACCACCAATACTTCGATGCCAGGATTCATCTCCAGTAACCGGGCCATTTGCACCAATGCTTCCGCCGATTCGGGCCGGATCTCGGCACTGTCATACTCGAAGAATATCCCGTCCACAATTGCTTTGCCCTCGGTTGTCAGCGATGCCTGAAGCTCATCGGCGCTACGAATGTCAGTCTGTACCTGTCCGGTCTGCATGGGCTGCCCTTCGACCACAACCTGATGAATGACAGGTTGTGGCTGCTGGTCCATGATGTACAGGAAGACATGGGCCGATCCGGCATCGCCCTCACGCCCGGCCAGCAACGCACGCGTATTGCTGCGCACCAGCACCGGAGGGTGTAAGGCATTGCGCAGCTGTCGCCAGTAAACATCCGGGAAAATGACATCTTTTACATATGAGCCAATCCACCTTCCGCACCCTGTTTTATCAGCACATTCGAACCGCACCTCATAACCTCCAGCCGCAAGAGCATCCTGATAATTGCGCAGAATTTCCAATGTACTTTTGTTTTCAGGCGCTTGATAGGTAATCCAGGTCACGCGACCCTCCAGAGGCACTTCGACTGCCTGAAGAACCTCACCATCCCATCCGCTCCGGTTACGGTAGGCATCGCCGGGGATAGGGTTCGAAGGCAGGGACACCGAATAATATTCGCGTTCAAGGTAGCCATGCATCGTTGCACCACTGTATCGGCTGACCAATGGATTATCACTGCCAGGCTCATTAGCCGTGGCCGATGTGACTATCAATAAAAGTCCAACAATCTGCCCCAAGATGCGATAAGTTTTCATGAAATCTCCCGTTTCATCTGGATCGAATAAACGCACAAGCTTGCCGACCTCATGCAGCGCTCGACCTTCTCTGTCGCAGCGGGTCAGCTCTCAAACCAAGACCTCGATACACCACTTGGGCTTCATACGCTCGCAAAATGGGATCTGGTCTTTCTATAAAATATCATGTCCCATGATTTTATTTGCTCTTCGTATGCACGGTTGAAGGTTTGTGCATAGCCGCCACTCAACTGCCACATTCCCCTCGACAGATTTCCTTCAAGCGTTTCCACAACGATATAGCAATGGCCATCCATCAGGCAATCAGCATGGCAAACTCACAATGTCAGCCAATTGATACGGTCAGCATCATCCTGATAAATTTCCTCCTAGCGATCTCCTCGGGTGGTCACATGATACAGGCCACCTTGGGCAAAGGCGCTGGATCAATAGTAAACTTGGCTACCAGGTTTTATGTTAGCTTTGTAGAGCAGTGCTAAATTGAACTGAACTGATTGATCATTTTTCAGGTAAGGGTTTGCATGAAGATTCATCCTCCGCTCTACTACCGCGATTATCTGCAATTGCCTAAAATCCTGAATGCCCAGGCGCCTGAAAGTGCGAAATATGGCAAAGAGGTTCATGACGAAACACTGTTCATCGTGGTCCACCAAACCTATGAGCTCTGGTTCAAGCAAATTTTGCATGAACTCGATTCCATCCGGCGGATCATGGCAGAGTCTTTTGTACCCTCCACCGATCTTTATGTCATTCAAGCGCGCCTGGAAAGAGTCACCACCATTCAGCAGATTCTTATCGATCAGATCCAGGTCATGGAAACAATGACGACTCTGGATTTCATGGAATTCAGGGACTATCTGGTGCCGGCTTCTGGTTTCCAGAGTGTGCAGTTTCGCCTGGTGGAAGCGTTATTGGGCATCAAACCCGAGCACCGGATGGAGATTGAAAAGCAATTCATCAATTCCCGCCTCAGGCCCGAGGACAGGAAACTACTGGAAGAAGCGGAAAATAAAGTCAGTATTTTTGAGTTAATCGAGACATGGCTTGCACGCATTCCTTTTTCCATGTTCAAAGGGTATGACTTCTGGGGCGAGTATTCCCTGGCAGTTCATAAAATGCTGGATCAGGACTATCAAATCATCCTGGACAACCCGGGTCTGGATGAATCTATGCGTGAAATCGAATTGAGAAATCTGGAAACGACGCGCGAGACTTTCGCAACGCTATTGGACGCCGATAAATTTGCCAAACAGCGGATGCAGGGCAGTGTCAGGCTGTCGCAGAAAGCGATGCTATCCGCAGTCTTCATTTTTCTCTATCGTGATTATCCAGCCCTGCAAATGCCTTTCAAAATCCTCAGCTCGCTGGTTGAAATCGACGAGAAGTTCACCACTTGGCGTTTCCGCCATGCGCTGATGGTGCACAGGATACTCGGCACAAAAATTGGAACCGGTGGTTCTTCTGGACATCAATACCTGCGGGCAACGACGGAAAGGAATCGTGTTTTTGTGGATCTATTCAATCTGGCGACTTTTCTCATACCTAAATCCATAGCGCCGAAATTGCCGGAATTTGTCAAGAATCAATTGGATATTGTCTATGATGCCTTCCAATCCTAAGCAATACTATCAACGGTTCTGGGCAGGCCATGCTGGTAAATTGCATTTTCGCGCGCATTCCCACCACTTCTGGCCCGATATCAGCCGTGAAGCGCAAATCGCCTATTGGGACGAGTGCGCGAAACTGGGCGATGATAAGTGGGACAAGATTTTTTCCGAGACGATTCCTCGCACACAAAACCATATCGCCAGCATTCTGAGATTGGCCGACGCGAGACAAATTGCCTTGGCGCCCAACACCCACGAGCTTTCCACGCGTTTGCTCTCGCTTTTCCTGGGCAGAAAAAGCCTAAACATTCTTACCACAACCAATGAGTTTCATTCCTGGCGCCGGCAATTTTTTAGGCTGATGGAAATCCCCAACATTACCATCCATCAGGTGGATGCAAATAATTTTCCTCATGACCGGGACGCTTTCCTGCGGGCCATGCGGACCGAGCTTGCTAAACACTATGACTTGGTTTATCTGAGCCAAGTTTTTTTTGATTCCGGTGCAGCCTTGACGGATAGCGAAATCGTGTCGTTGGTGGCGGTCACACCCGAATCAACACTTTTCGCCATAGATGGCTACCATGGTTTTGCCGCCCTGCCCTGTTGCTTGACCAAGCTGGAAGGAAAGGTTTTTTATCTTGGCGGCGGCTACAAATATGGGCAAGGCGGCGAGGGAGTGGGTTTTATGGTGGTACCCAAGGGGGATTGGCGTCCGGCCTATACCGGCTGGTATGCCGAATATGCCAAGCTCTCCGGGCCAACTGGACAGACAGTCGGTTATGCCAATGATGCCATGGCATTCATGGGTTCGACACAGGACCCAAGCGGCTTTTATCGTTTCAACGCGGTCTGGGATTTATTCAACGCGGAGGGTATCGGCATACCAGGCATTCACGATTACGTTGCCGGATTGCAAAAAACCTTTCTTGAAAACCTGCCCCGGCATTTTATGCGGAATTGGTCGCTGACGCCGTTGTTCGACCCGGCATTAGTCTGGCATGGGCATTTCTTGACGTTTGAGGCATCCTCCCTGGATCTTGCCGAGAGATGCTTGCAGACCTTAAATAGTCACGATATTTTAATAGACCGCCGTGGCGCCCGCTTGAGGTTCGGTTTCGGACTTTATCAGGATAAAGCTGATGTGATGGCGCTTTGTCAGCGCCTGCAGAAATTGGTTGGATAATTTGTCAATTGCCAAATTTCAATATTGTGCAGGAGAGGTTATTGTCTATTGTAATTCGGGACTTGGTCCTGTGCTTGTGTGGGGCGCAAGTCGCAACACAACACAGCGTCCCGCACGAGCGTATTGTTAACTGCTTATATCAAAATACTTCCGCAGTCCTTTTCTCTTACTTTGATAACTTGATATGGCTGCCGGAGTATTTGTTTTATCTTTAGGCGGTCTGGGGTTCTCTGGAATTTCTTTGACCACCTCAGACAATCCATTTTTAACTAAATCTATATCCGATAGCTCACGTAGATTACTTATAAGCTCTTCAATATCACTTTGAGCCTTGTCAATTTTTGAAACTAAATCCTTGGCTAGAATCGAGCCTCCAGCCCCACGCTTTATTAGTCCGAAGTAAGGTTAAAACCACCGCCTTTAAGGCGGTAAGATTTATCTTTTAAAATTTTGGACGTACCATGATGCTAAAAGTAGGGG
>NZ_FNOY01000152.1 GCF_900107165.1 Nitrosomonas halophila | reverse complement strand
TGTCAATCCGGGTCGGTTCAGGTAGCCACGCGCAAGCCCTCGCCCGCCGAGATACAGCTCTCCCGTTACGCCCACTGGCAGCGGATTCATGTCGGCATCGAGAATATAGGCTGTCCGGTCGCCTACCGGTGAGCCAATCGGCAAATAGCCCGAGTCGAAACGGGTGGTGGGGGTTGCTTTGAAAATGAGTGGCGTGATGACTGTCTCGGTCGGACCATAGCCATTGATGATGCGCGGCGGTTGCAATGTCGCCTGGACAAATTCATAGCTGCTGCGGCTCATGGCTTCGCCGCCGACCGTGTAGGAGCGGATCGGCAGTTGCCGGCCCGCGCTGCCGGTAAATTCGGCCAACTGCTGCAGGTAGCCAGGGGTAAAACAGGCAATGGTGATGCGATGCTTGGCAATCTCGGCAGCGGTACGGTCGGCAGGCCAGATTTCCTGATCGCGCGGCATCAGCGCCGCGCCAAAGGCCAAAGGCACCAACCAGCGCTCATGCGCGCCATCGAAATTGATCGAGGCAAACTGCAGTTCCCGGTCTTCCGGTGTCATGCCATAGCATTCGCCGATGGCCTGGATATGCATCGCCAGCGGCCCGTGCGCCACCGCCACCCCTTTCGGTTGACCAGTGGAGCCGGAGGTATAGATGATATAGGCCAGATGCTCGCCGTGCACGGCAACCGCCGGATTGTCCTCGGGTGCATCGCTTATATCCAGCCTGTCCAGCAACAGCACGTTGCCCTGCGCTGGGCGAGGAATGTGCGCCTCGATTGCCTGCTGTGTGAGCAGCAATTCGATGCCGCTGTCCGATACCATGTGCTGCAAACGTTCGCGTGGATAATCCGGATCGAGCGGTACATACGCACCGCCTGCCTTGAGAATGGCGAGCAGTCCCGCGATCATGTCGATCGAGCGCTCGACCGCGATCCCTACCCGGCTTTCGGGTTGTATACCCAATGCGATCAACCGGTACGCCAGCTGGTTTGCACGCCGGTTCAGTTCCGCATAGCTGAGTTCCGTGTCGCCAAAAATCAAGGCCGTTGCATCCGGTCTTGCTATCGCTTGCTGTTCGATCAGATGATGCACCGGTTCCACCGAAGCATACCGTTGCTCATTGACGCCCCAGG
>NZ_FNOY01000077.1 GCF_900107165.1 Nitrosomonas halophila | reverse complement strand
TTCGAACCTTTCATGGCGCAGAAATCGCATTATATCATGCACTTGGCGCGCTACCTGAACCGGATGTCGCCCACAGATTCTGCTGACGAGCCGAATTTTTCGATCCGTGCAGATAGAACCGGATCATCCGGCGATGCAAAGGGCAAGCGGTCAATGATTACCAGCGACAATGCGCGCCCCCGTACATCCACACCCTCCCAGAAAGACTGGCTGCCAATCAGGACGGCATTGCCCAGCTTGCGAAAACGGTCCAGCATGGCGGAGCGTGTTTCCTGCCCTTGTAATAACAAGGGGAAGGCCAGTTGCTCTTGCTCGAAAACGGCCTGCAGTGACGCATGCACTTGCTGCATGGCCCGCAGGCTTGTACATAGAAAGAAGGCACGGCCTTGACTTGCCCGAATTAGCGGCAAGGCGGCCTGTACGACATTTTCAGTATATTGCGGTGAGTTGGGATCTGGTAATTTGTTGGGAGCATAGAGTAGCGCCTGATTCTGAAAATCAAACGGGCTTTCCCAGCTCGCCGTTTTTGCATCAACCAGCCCCATCATCTGGTTGTAGTGTGAGAAATCCTGTTTGACCGACAGGGTCGCAGAAGTGAAAATCCATGCGCGCGCATTGGTATGGATTTGCTTGCCGAACATTTCCGCGACGGAGATGGGGGTTGCATTGAGTTGCAGACTCTGACTGAAGGCCTCCAGCCAGCGGACAAAGTGCTGGGTTTCTGCCGGCTCACGCCACTGCCTTATTTTCACCAATAGTACTTGCGCACGTTGCCAGCAGTTTTCCAGGCCCTGTGAGCGAACTGCCTGGCTTTCCAGTAAAGCGACAAATTGGGTCATTGTTTCCTGTAGCCGGTGCAGTGTCTCGACAAAACCGGGTGTCCGCTCGGCTTGATTCGAAGACAAGCGTTGCTGCTTTCCGGAAACAGTCAAATGCAGTTCGCGTGCAGTGCTCTCCACCGCAGCTGCAGCATCCGCAAGCGGCGTGAAATCTTGCGCATCCTGTGTCGCCTCGGATAAGGTATCACGTACCAGAATGAGTATTTGCCCTGTGCTGACTGATTCACCAAAGAACAGGCTGGCAACTTCGGGTAGCTGGTGTGCCTCGTCAAAAATGACGGTATTGCAGGCAGGCAGCAATTCGGACAGGCCCTCATCTTTGAGCATGACATCCGCAAAAAACAGATGATGATTGACGACAATCAGATCGGCGGCTAGCGCTTGTTTGCGGGCTTCCATGACGAAACACTGCTTGTGATGGGGGCACTCGGTGCCCAGGCAGTTTTCCCTCGTGGAAGTGACATATTGCCAAATGCTTGCATGTTCCGGTACTTGATCCAGCCCACCCTTGTCGCCATGGCTGCTGCGCTGTGCATAGCGCTCGATCATGCGCAGATATCGCGCGTCATTGCGATTGGTAAAATGAATTTGATCGGATGCAAGGGTACGCTCAAGGTGATAGTGACAGATATAGTTGGCGCGCCCCTTCAGCAGGGCGATGATTGCCGGCACCTTCAAGGCAGCACGAATGGTAGGAATATCGCGCAGAAACAGTTGGTCCTGGAGAGTCTTTGTGCCGGTTGACAAAACCACCTTCCCGCCTGACAGCAGTGCCGGGATCAGATAAGCGAAAGTTTTGCCTGTTCCGGTGCCGGCTTCGGCGACTAAAATTTCCTGATTCGCGATGGTTTGTGCAATGGTTTGTGCCATTTCCTGTTGTTGCGGACGTGGCCGATAGTCCGGAATGGCCTGGGCGAGTAAGCCGTGAGTAGAAAAAATGGCAGAGAGATCGGACATTAAAAAAAAATTATCGGATAATGGCGTCTTGGCAAAACAAGCAGGAGATATTTTTCCCGACAAACAAGCAGCTAGATTGCAAAACCTAGAATATTACCCGATTATCCATCCCGATGAGATTTGGGGATGGTCGCCGATCACAACGATCATTACTCATAAGAATCCCGCTGGAAATTTTGTCTTAAATGCAGACGCTGACACTTTGTATACTGTTTCATGTCTTGTTGTTAATGCTGCCGACTGGTGCAATGGGTGCTGACCCATTGTTTCAAACCGATGACAATCGTCCGATATATATCGACGCGGATCAAATTGATGGCTACTACCAGCAGGAAATCGAAGCGACTGGCAATGTGCGGGTGCGTCGCGGTGATCAGGTATTGACGGCTGACCGGATCAAATATTATCAGGATACGGAAGATCTGGAAGTCGAAGGTAATATTTTGTTCGAACGTGTCGATGATATTCTGCAGGGCAGCTATTTGCAGTTGAATCTGCAGACAGAAATAGGGGAATTGACCGACCCGCGCTATTTCATTAAAGACGGCAGCGGGCGGGGCAGCGGCAATTTATTGTTGCTGGAAGGCGAAGACCATTACCGATTGAAAAAGGGAAATTATACGACCTGCCCGGTCGATAATGATGACTGGTATATTCTGGCGGATGATTTGAGAATAGATAATGAAAAGCAGGTCGGTACCGCCCGCAGCGTGACGGTTCGCTTCAAAGACGTTCCGATTCTCTACGTGCCGTGGATGAATTTCTCTCTGAGCGGACAGCGGAAAACCGGTTTGCTGGCACCTGTCATCGGAAATACTGCACGCAGCGGGGCTGAGGTCTCGATCCCGTTTTATTGGAATATCGCGCCTAATTACGATGCCACCATCGCGCCTCGCTACATGAGCAAACGCGGGCTTATGTTTAACAATGAATTCCGCTATCTGAAGCCTACTCTGGGAGGCCAGCTGTTCTTCGATCTGTTGCCAGACGATACTGTGACCAATAGCACGCGCTATGCCTTAGCGCTTAACCATACCCACTGGTTGGGAAGCGGGTGGTTTGGCGCGCTGCATTACAACCGGGTTTCGGATGACAATTATTTCCGCGATTTGAGTAACAATATTGCCTTTACCTCACAGACCAACTTGTTGCAACAAGCGACAGCGTCCTATTACAGCGGGCTGGGGCGTGACGGCTCGCTCATGTTCAATGCCTTGCTGCAACAATTTCAGACTATCCAGGATCCGAGGGCAAGAATCATTTCTCCTTACAAACGCTTGCCGCAATTCATGCTGAATGCAACCAAACGCAACGTCTATGGTCTGGATTTCGATTTTGCCGGCAGCTGGACAAATTTTTCTCATCCTAGCTTGCAGCATGGTTTGCGTCTGGCGCTCTATCCCAGTATAAGCATGCCGTTACAGACCTCTTATGGCTATATCAGGCCTCGTGTTGCAGTGCACCATACCCGTTACAACCTGAATCGTCCTACTGCCACGGGAGAAAAACATCCGGATCGGACACTGCCGATACTCAGCCTGGACAGTGGACTGGTGTTTGAGCGTGACACGACCATGTGGAATGAAAGTTTTGTGCAAACCATCGAGCCCCGGCTGTTCTATGTGTTCACGCCTTACAAGGATCAGAACTTTTTGCCGAATTTCGATTCTGCGGAAATGGACTTCAGTTTCGCTCAGATTTTTACGGAAAGACGTTTCAGTGGGGAAGACCGGATCAACGATTCCAATGAGATTACCTTGGCCCTGACCTCGCGTATGATCCAATCTGCCACGGGTAACGAACGATTGCGTTTTTCAGTGGGGCAAAAGGTTCGGTTTAGGGAGCGGAGACTGGTGCTTGGCGATCAGGCCACCAGTACGAAATCGGACTTCATTGCCGAGCTCTCGGGCAGCCTCTCGCCGCATATCACGACTGATGCCGGGATACAGCTCAACCAGAACAATTTTCTGACAGAGAAGGTGCGCACAGGGATCAGCTACCATCCTGCCCCCGGGAAGGTCATCAATGCAGGCTATCGCTATACGCGAGATGTATTTGAACAGGTGGACATTTCAACGCAGTGGCCATTCAGGAAAAACTGGCAGGGAATGGCCAGCGTCAACTATTCCTTAAAGGATGACCGGTTGCTGGCCGGATTGCTGGGTCTGGAATATAACGCCTGCTGTTGGTCATTACGCCTGGTTGCCAACCGATTCGCAACGGCTGAACAAAAGACCTCCACTGCTGTCTTTGTACAACTGGAACTGAACGGATTGATGAAAATTGGCACAAATCCCATACGGGTGTTGCAACAAGGCATACCCGGCTATACGCGCACGAGTCTGCAATAAGCAGCGATTGGGACGCGACTGCCATTTGCGATATGAACAGAGATTGTCATTTAGGAATTATGATGAAAATTAGCTCGTTTATGACCCTCGGATTGCTTGCTGCAAGCATGATGACCGATATCGCTGCACAGAATGCAGATGCCTATGATCATCGGATCAGACCCATCGATCATATCGTCGCGGTGGTGAACGAGGAAGTCATTACCCAACAAGAAATCAATGAGGTGCTCCAGAATACCATGCGCCAATTACAAAGACAGGGCACACAGCTGCCACGCATGGAAGTGTTGGAGAATCAGCTGCTGGAGCGCATGATACTCAAACGGATCCAGCTGCAAAGAGCCAAGGAGCTGGGGCTGTCTGTCAGTGATGGGGATTTGGATCAGACGATACGCAAGATTGCAGAGGATAACAATCTCTCCATGGAGGGATTCCGTCAGGCACTTGCCCAGGAAGGCACCGATTTGCGAATCTTTCGAGAAGAAATCCGAGAAGAAATTTTGATGGTCCGGCTGAAAGAACAGGAAGTCAACAGCCGGGTCAATGTTACCGAGAGCGAAATTGATAATTTTTTGCATACTCAACAAACGTCGTCCATCGGTAATGAGGAATATCGTCTTGCCCATATATTGGTACAGGTTTCCGAGCAGATGGATGAAAATCAAATAGAGGCGCGGCGAGAGCGCGCTGAGGCTGCGCTGGAAAATCTGCTGCAGGGCAAGAGCTTTGCTCAGGTATCGGCCGAATTTTCCGACGCACCCAATGCCATGGAAGGCGGAGAACTTGATTGGCGTCCTATCGGGCAAATGGGGCCGTTGTTTGGCGAGTTGCTGGTTAGCATGCAACCTGGTGACGTGACGCCTGTCGTGCGCAGCCCGGTAGGGTTTCATATTTTGAAGCTACTGGAACGGCGACAGCAGGAAATGCCTGTGGTGATCATCGATCAAACACATGCACAGCATATTTTGATCAAAATCAGTGAATTGACGTCGGAAGACGATGCCTATCGTCAAATCATGCAGATCAAGGCGCGTATCGATAGGGGCGCGGACTTTTCGGAAATGGCAAAATCTCACTCGGAAGACGCCAGTGCTACTTCAGGCGGTGATCTGGGTTGGATTTCACCGGGCGATACCGTACCCGATTTCGAGCAAGCCATGCGCAGATTGCTGCCTGGCCAGATCAGCGGGCCCGTAAGAACACCCTTTGGCTGGCACTTGATCAAGGTGATCGAGCACCGATCGCAAGATATCAGTGAACAGCAGCATCGCGAAGCCGCGCGCCGGGCGATACATGGACGCAAGGCTGAAGCAGTTATCCAGGAATGGCTGCAGCAGCTTAAAGACCAAGCTTATATCGAGTATAAAGTCGAAGACAGCTAACCAGCTGCCAGCTTCTTGCGACGTTTGGCTGGTGAGGCAGACCGCTGGCCGGCTACTTTCTCTTGTTTGTTTTGACTGGATTTAATTTTGACTAATACTTTTATTCCAAGATTGCTACTGACTGCCGGCGAACCTGCCGGGATCGGTCCCGATTTGTGTGTCCAGGTAGCGCAACAAGCCTGGCCTTGCCAATTGATCGTGATAGCTGACCGGAATTTACTGGATCAGCGGGCACATATGCTGAAACTGCCTTTGCAGTTGGACGCATGCGATTTGGCCCAACCGCCCACCTTGCATCAGGCGGGCAGGCTGCATGTCATGCATGTTCCCGTTAACAGCCCGGTCGATACGGGCAAGCTTGATCCGGCTAATGCAACCTATGTCCTTGATACCCTCAGATATGCGGTCGAAGCATGCAGCATGCATAGGGCCGATGCCATGGTGACAGGCCCGGTGCATAAAGGCATTATCAGTGCTGCAGGCATTAAATTTTCTGGCCATACCGAATATCTTTCGGCATTGACTCAAAGCCAGGCAGTCATGATGCTGGCTGGTGGCGGCATGCGTGTCACGCTCGCCACCACGCACTTGCCGCTGAAAGATGTGCCCGCAGCTATTACACCCGAGTCTCTGGAGCAGAAGCTGCGCATCATTCACCACGATCTTGTCGCGCGCTTTGCCATCAGGCATCCCTGCATCGCTGTGGCCGGACTGAACCCACATGCCGGAGAGTCTGGCCATCTCGGGCGAGAGGAAATCGAAACTATTATTCCGGTGCTGGAAAAATTGCGTGCCGAAGGCATGAATTTGCTGGGTCCCTTGCCAGCGGACACAATGTTCAATCCTTCCCAGCTCGAAAGATATGATTGTGTTTTCGTTATGTACCATGACCAGGGATTGCCAGTCCTCAAGCATGCCAGCTTTGGCAGCGGGGTGAATGTCAGCTTGGGGTTGCCGATTATTCGCACCTCGGTTGATCATGGCACTGCTCTGGAGCTGGCGGGTACAGGCTATGCCGACCCCGGCAGCATGCGTGCCGCCATCCAGATGGCGCTGACCCTGGTCAAAGCCACGCCGCTGCATCCAGTGAACAGGGGTTAATTTAAGGGCTCGTTAATGAATAACTTGGGCATACGTTGTTACGTATTCGGGAAAGATGCAACGACCCGCTTCGTTCCCTGCGTTGAAACGAGCCAGGGACTGCCCGGATACAAGGGATGCACTGCCAATCCAGTCAGGCCATTTCCTGGGTTTCATGCATTTTATGGAAGTCATTAAGAGGCATTAACCATTCTCGGAACTATTTTATGATGCGGCATATTCCCCGCAAACGTTTCGGTCAGAATTTTCTAATCGATCCTTATATCATTGCTGAAATCATTCGCGTTACCCAACCGCACAGCCAGGACCGGCTGGTTGAAATCGGGCCGGGGTTGGGGGCACTTACCAGCCCGTTGCTGGATATTGTCGATACGCTGCAAGTCATCGAAATCGATCGGGATATCGTTGATCATTTGAAATCTACTTATGCTGGCAAGAATCTGATCATTCACAACTGTGATGCATTGAAGTTCGATTTTGCCGAGCTTGGCCATGATTTGCGTATCGTTGGCAATTTGCCGTACAACATTTCCACGCCGCTATTGTTTCACTTGGCCCGGTTTTGCGGGCATATCCGGGATATGTATTTCATGCTGCAGCAGGAAGTCGTCGCGCGCATGGTTGCTGAACCTTCCACACCAGACTATGGCCGTTTATCGTTGATGCTGCAGAACCGCTTCGATATGGGGCAGCTGATATCCGTACCACCAGAATCGTTTCGTCCCGCGCCCAAGGTGCAATCCGCAGTGGTGTGGATGCGTCCGCGCGCAACTCCCATCATTCCAGTAGAATGTGAACGCTTGTTTGCCGATCTGATCGCGACAGCCTTTTCGCAGCGGCGCAAAACGCTGCGCAATACCTTGCGTGGGTATCTGACAACCAGCGATTTTGAGCGATTGGCAATCGATGCCGGTCTTCGGGCCGAAAATTTGACACTCGAACAATTTGCAGCGATAACTGATTATCTGTCGAACAATAAATCGCATGGGTGGCATGATAAGTGTGCCCAGTCCTGACTGACCGATTCGCCCATCGATATACAAGCTTGATCAATTATTCATAAAAGCACTTCTTCTATGCACTGGACGCATGTATTACTGATTGTTTTGCTCACCATTGTCGTGACTGTGGCCGGAACCTACTGGGTGCTGACAACCTATATCTTCGTTTCTTCCTTCAAGCCCGTGACATTGAATGATAAAGAGGAGAAAGCCCTGCAGGCGAAGTTGCAGATGCTGGGCTACGATGCTCAGTCGCCATCTCGGATGGTGGACGACCTGGGCAATGATGAAATCGATGAAAGTGGTTTTCTTAAACCTGAGCGCTATAGCGAGCAAGGTGCGCGTCGCGAAATCAGTTTCACCGAGCGTGAAATGAATGCGTTGCTGGCAAAAAATACCGATCTGGCGCAAAAACTGGCGATCGATCTGGCAGAGGATCTGGTCAGCGCAAAATTACTGATTCCACTGGATGCGGACTTCCCGGTGCTTGGGGGCAAAACGCTGAGATTCAATACGGGCATTGGGATGGCCTTTCAGAATGATAAACCGGTTATCATTCTCAAGGGTGTCAGCATCATGGGTATCCCGATTCCCAACGCCTGGCTGGGTGGACTCAAGAACATTGACTTGGTTAGCGAGTTCGGGGTGGATCCAGGTTTTTGGAAATCCTTCGCGGAAGGCGTGGAGGATATTCAGGTGACAGAGGGTAACATCCATATCAAGCTCAAGGAATAAATCGTTGCTGTTGCGAAAGAAATGGGCATGGGTACGGGCATCATGCCAGTCAGGTAATCATCCGCCTCATGCTCTCAGCTGGAAGATAGGTTTTTCGCTTTGTCTGCTTCTACCAAGTGCTTGATATTCTGGACTGTGCGCTCAGCGCCATCCCTGATGGTGACACGGATTAATTCTTCAAAAGGACGCATAATCACAAATAATTCAAGTAGCTCAAAAGAAAATATCAGTCTGGTTGATTTGCCTGATTCGATATTTTGTAATTCGTAACTACAGCGGAATGGATCCGTTACACCCACTATTGTTAAACGTGTGTCGGGTTCAAATGCGGAGATGATGAATCGGGACTCTGTGCGGTGCCCCAGGTCGATGCGTACCTGCCGTCCTTCTGTACCCAATCCCACCGGACCAGGTGTGATTTGTTCGAGCGCTTTGATCTCTGGTGACCATTTTGGATAATTGCGGAAGAGTTCCTTGCCAATATATCGGAAGAGTTCGTCGGCCGAACATTCGGTTAGAATATGGGCGCTGCCGACGACCGGTTCGGCCGGACCTAGTTTGAACATGCTGTATGGCCCTCCCGTTGATTGGTTGAGAACCAGGTTCAATGTGATTGTGGATGGTTAATTTTTCTCTGGAAAGATTGTCCAATCCACCAGGATGAATACTGCCGGGCAACTGAAGAGTGGGCGTGCTGGAAGACAGCAATGGTTGTACGTCAAATAAATGACTGGCCACCCCCGATCAATAATAATCTCTTTTTCACAGCAAGCAAGCCTTGAATCTTCTATGATCTTTCCCCTTAAAAACTGGCGACGGCGCTATATTCTCAAGCGTGAATCGATTCCCGATGCAGTCTGGCAGGATGTATTGGCAAGATTGTATTTTCTGCGCGGGCTGGGTGTGGAGGAGATCACGCAGCTGAGACAGTTGGCTGTATTGTTTTTGCATGATAAGAAAATCACCGGCGCACAGGATTTCATCATTACGGAAGAAATGCGGGTCATGATTGCCGTGCAGGCCTGTCTGCTGATTTTGAAACTCGATCTTGATTATTACGACAACTGGGTGGAAGTGATTCTCTATCCTGGACAATTCATTCTCAACCATGAGTATGCCGACGAGAATGGTATTGTTCACCGTATAAACATGGTTGCTTCAGGTGAATCCTGGCTTGCCGGACCGGTTATTCTGTCATGGGAGGATGTGAGAAACGTGCACAACACACGAGGCTACAATGTTGTCATACATGAATTCGCGCATAAGCTGGATATGCTCACGGGTGCCGCCAACGGTTTTCCTGTCTTGCACGGATCGATGAATCGGCATGCCTGGTCAGCGATTTTTAGCCAAGCTTACGAAGATTTTTGTGAGCGGGTCGAGCGGGGTCGCGAGAAAGTGGTCGACCCCTACGCGGCCGAAAGCCCGGCAGAATTTTTTGCGGTTTTGAGCGAAGCCTTTTTTGTCAGGCCGCAGCAGCTCAAGCGCTATCTTCCAGCGGTATACCAGCAGCTGGCCGCGTTCTACCGCCAGGATCCGGCAATGCGCTGGGTCACATCAACCAGCATGGAGGGACTGGCGTCAAGCGAGACTCAGGCGTAGCGCCAGTGCAGCCAGCGTTGCGGCGAGCACCGGAATGGTCAGTACAAGGCCTGTCTTGAAATAATAACCCCAGGTGATGG
Organism: Nitrosomonas halophila; assembly: GCF_900107165.1. Classification (GTDB taxonomy): domain Bacteria; phylum Pseudomonadota; class Gammaproteobacteria; order Burkholderiales; family Nitrosomonadaceae; genus Nitrosomonas; species Nitrosomonas halophila. The sequence continues at coordinate 1,621 of NZ_FNOY01000077.1, read as the reverse complement.
TTACACCCTTGCGCGCCAGGACATGCAGCCACAGCAGTGTGGCCAGCGAACCGATAGGCGTAATTTTCGGACCCAAATCACTACCAATTACGTTGGCGTAAATCATCGCCTCCTTGATTGACCGGTATTCGACAGGCAAATTGGCATTGTTACTGAGAAGCCGTTTGGAAATGCTGAACTTGAGTGATCGTACCGCAGGATGGCGTATGTGGATACGAATGGTTTTTCCAAACCGCAAGCATCTTGGCAAGCGACTCGGTATCGAAGCCAAGCTGACGTTAGGCTGGATTGCTTCGCTGTGCTCGCAAAGACGGCAGAAAACAATGGTCATCAGCAATTTCAAACACCGTCTTGGCGAGGCCCAACGGGTAGCGGCCATCCAGCCGGTATTGTTAAGAATCCAAATTTTTTAGAGAGATCGCTAATGAACAGAATCGAAATTGAACAAGCGGTGTTGAACGAAATCCACACGTTGCCGCTGGATAAAGTCGAAGCGACATTAAAATTTGTCCGCTCATTAAAAGTAACGCCGATCAAAAAGCGTCCATTGGGGTTGTTGAAAGATAAGGTGGCGTTTGAGTTAGGTGAGGACTTTTCAATGACGGACGACGAATTTTTGCAATCATGAAACGCTATTTGCTGGATACCCACAGCCTGCTCTGGTCGATGTGGCAGCCCGAGAAGTTGGGCGCGCAAGCGCTGGCTGTATTGGAAAACACCAATAACCCAGTATTTGTCAGCAGTATCAGTTTGTGGGAAATTTCGTTGAAGTATTCGCTGGGTAAATTGAATCTGGGCTGTAAACCCGGTGATTTATTGCCAGTTATGGATGAGATGGGATTTGAAAGAATGATTTTGTCATTCGAAGAGGCTGCACTGTTTTATAAGCTGCCCAAAATTGCGCATAAAGATCCATTTGACAGGATGTTAATTGGCAAGCGATATCAAATGATCTGGTTTTGATTTCTAAAGATGGTCATTTCGGTCAATACAATCAATTTGGCTTGCAAGTGATTTGGTAGGTGGCTAAAACACGTGCAGCCAACCCAATAAATCCATGACCGCCCCTTTAATCCAAAGCCTAATTCTACTTTGTCAGATTCAAATAATTCCAATGAGGCATCCAGTTTATGTATAATAAGTCATTATTTTATATATGTTAATCACGATCATGTCGTGAAAATACTAAACAGTCTCTCAAATCTGCCCTACAGGGGCTCCCAGAAGCGCTTGGCGCGCATTTATCTTCATTTTCATCATTTTTCGTCTCCTCGACGCGCGATGCAACAGCGACGTTTTATGGTTATCTGCGTGGACTGTTTCAATCCGATCGGGCGACCATGCTGCGCATGGGCGAAGTAAACGGGGTTGATCACCAGGCTATGCAACACATGCTGACATCTGGTGCAATTGATTGGCATGGATTTGGTGCACAGATCGCGCGTGAAGCGGACGCGCTATTGGGTGGCGACAAAGCCACTTTGATCATTGATGAGAGTGGTTTTGCGAAGAAGGGTGAAGCCTCAGCAGGGGTTGCGAGGCAATGGAACGGCCGTCTGGGGAAGGTAGACAATTGCCAGGTTGGCGTATTTGCCAACCTGTGCCGGGACAGCATGGCAAG
>NZ_FNOY01000021.1 GCF_900107165.1 Nitrosomonas halophila | reverse complement strand
GCCCTGACGGGCAACTCCAAATGTATCGGTAATCTTGCTTTTTTACACAAAAACCCTGTCAAGCACTTTTTGCATTTTTTTCGCTGAATAGTTACGATTATTCAAGCAATACTCCCCTCCCACCCACAATGTATCAAAGATACAAAACCAGGTCAAAAAAGCTATAGTAAATTAGGAAAGTACCCGCCTTACCTCGAAACCCAGGCACAAATGGCCTTGTTCAAACATCTGCTCATCCCACCAGCAAGCAAAGCCGCACTTCCATCAGCCACGCAGTAAAAAGCTCAGATCGGGTGAATTCATCTTATCCCAAATAATGAGGATTTGCAGCCGGCTACACCCATTCGCTGCAATCATATGGGCGATCGTCTGATTTCTTACTGATACTTTTCATGGTACTTCCGGTTCACAGCCGCTTGTATGCCTTGCATCCTCCTCGACCGAGAACAGTGAATTTCTGCTTTCACCGATCAATCACCTGCGTGGCTGCAGGAACCGTTGCATGGTATCCAGCAGGACTTCATTGCCAGGATAGGCTTCCAGTGCCGAGCGCCACACTTTCTCAGCATTGTCCTTTTCGCCATTCATCCATAGCAGCTCCCCCAGATGGGCCGCAATTTCCGGATCCGGGCGCGCGGCGAAAGCCAGATTCAAATAATTGAGTGCTTTTTTCAAGTTGCCCATGCGGTAATACACCCACCCCAGGCTATCCATGATATAGGGGTCATCCGGCGACAGTGCAATCGCCTTCTGGATCAATTCCAGCGCTTCCGGCAGGCGTTGGCCACGCTCGGCGAGACTGTAGCCCAATGCATTGTAGGCATGCGCACTCTCCGGCTTCAATTCGATCAGCCGGCGCAAATCCCGCTCCAGCACATCCAATTTGCCGATTTTGTCGGCCACCAGGGCCCGGTCGTAAAGCAAGTCAGCTTGATCGGGATTTTTTTGCAAGTGTCTGCTCAACAAATCGTAGGCCTCATGATCCGCATGGTTCTCCCGCAACAATTGCGCTTCTGACAGAACCAGTTGCATATATTGCTGCTCGTCACTCGCGCGCACTGTTTGCAAATGCTGCCTGGCTGGTGCAATACCATCCCGTTTGGCCAATAAGAACGCATACCGGATCTGGGCTGGAATATAGCGCTCTCCGCCCGTTACCCTGCGGTATGAATCCATCGCGGCGCTATCGCGTTGAGTGATCTCATTGACTCGCCCCAAATTGAAATTCACACTATTCGTGTCTTCAAAACCAAGCTGCAGCGCCTGTTTGAAATATTTTTCCGCGCGATCGAAATCATTCAACTCTGCAGACAACAAACCGATGGCCAGTGCGATATCGGGATTGGCAGGGTTTTCCTTTTCCAACTTCTGGAATTGCTGCCGTGACTGACTGTAATCCTTATCTTCCATGAGCATGCGGATATAGGCAATGCGCATGTCATTGGCCTTGGGAAATTGCTTGAGATATTGCTCATAGAATGCAAACGCTTCCGCATTGGCAATTCTCTGCAGAATTCGTCCTTGGTGAATCGCCGCCAGTTCCCAGTTTGGACGCAGTCTGAGCGCCTGCTTCATGGCATCGGATGCAAGTTCAAGCTGGTTGGCAGCCCATGCTGCCTGGGATACGGCGAAATGCGCCTCCGGCAGCTTGTTATGCGCCGAGGCAAGTTGCCGAATGAGTTTCAAGGTTTCGTTCTTGTCGCCGTGGCGGGAAAGCAGCTTGTTGATCTGCATGAAAGCCTTATCGATCGATTCCGGCTCGGAAACCAGTAATTTCTCGAGGTGAGGACGCGCGCGATCAAGCTGGCCAGCGCCTACGTACAGCACCACGGCAGCCTGACGCGCATGAATTGAATCAGGCTCCAGTTCTACCCACAAATTGATTGATTCCCGGGCTTCGACAAACCGCCGTGCATGCAAAGCGATATCGGTTGCGCGCTCGGCAATTCTTGGATCGCGCGTATGTCTGGCCAGCCGGGTGTAGCTTTCGACCGCAACATCCAGGTGATCGCGCTGCAGCGCAACTTCCCCCACTAAAAAATCAAACAGGATCTCGGCAGTCAGCTCTGAAGGCGCAGTAGCCTGATCCGACACCGCCACACTGGATGGGCTCGAATTTGTCGTGGCACTGTTTCCCGTCTTCGGCATTTGGGTACATCCCACCACGCTTAACAACAACATTACGCTAATCAATATGACATTCATCTTGTTTCAGCCTTCTGCAACCATAAATAATATTGAGACTCCCGGACAGCAAGCCTAGTTCTCACCTGCTGGCAGTCTAACTGATTTTGGCGCTATTCTTGAATAAAAGGGTTGCCACCAGCAGGGGACTGGTCTGGTGCAAAGGGATTGGCATCCGCCGCAGGTTGACTTTGGGAGAAAGGATTGAAAGGTGTCGCCGACGAACCAGATTGTGGTGTTGCCGTGGATGGATCAGCTTGTCCTGCGGCCGCACCCTTGGCATGAGAAAATTTCCAATCCTGATAATTCTTGGCCTTCTCGAAAATGGAATATTCCTCTGGAAAATTGGCACGCTTGAGTGGTGTCCCGGTAGACAAGCTATACACACCAGTAATGCCACCATCCTGTTGCTCGATCAATCCCCACTCATGACTGTTGGTCATTGGATCGATAAAAATTTTTCGAAGATGCCGCCGGATGGCCGGCGAACGTTCATCTTTGAGTAATTGCTCGAGTGATTCCGGGTAGCGACTGGTCCTCCCGGCCTGGGAGCTATCGTAATAGGATTCGATTGCCCGCCGGAACTGATCCCCCACGAAGAGCAGCTCCAATTCTTTCTCCCGTTTTGCTGCAGTTTGCCACATTTGCCCGGCACCGGCCAGCATGACCCCGGCCAGCATGACAGCAAACAAGGTCCACAAATAGATATATCCCTGAACTGCAGACCGTTTCATCACCACGATTCGTAGAATGTGCCATCCAGCGCCTGTCGATCGGAAAGGGTACGCACATCGTACACACCCTCCATCTCGTCATCGGGTGGTGGAATCTCCACCCAGACAGACTGGTCGGTAATCGGATCAACCGGTATCGCGCGAATATAGCGCTCCTCCACCAACTGATGCAAATCGTCTGGATATTTGCCAGTATCTGCATAATACTTATCGATTGCATCACGCATGATGCTGAGATTCTGCTTGAGTACAGTTTCCTTGGCCCGGTCGACAGAAGTGAAATAGCGTGGCGCAACAATCGTGAGCAAGGTGGCGATAATCGCCATGACCACCAGCAATTCGATCAAGGTAAAGCCGGGCGCACGTAGTCGCATAAAAAATTCACCTACTCACTAATTAATTGCCATGAAAATGAACGGACATCATCCGCTATCGCGCATACCGACCAGAAAGCAATCATATTGCCGGCACTCACCATTGATTATACGGAATCCCATTCAGACCGACCCGTTCCGAAAAGGAGTAGATGTCGTAAACATCATCCCCTTCCTCGGGACTGTCCGGCGCGCTGCCATAACTACGCTTCCCCCAGGTTTCCGCAGCAGGGACATCCGAATCCTGAAACATGGGGTCACGCGGTAATCGGCGCATGAAATATATTTTCTTTTTGTTCGGATCCTTAATATCCGGCACCCCCATATCGAGATCCTCCAGCTTCCGAGGGTAGCCGGTTTCATCGGCCTTTTTCTCCACCTGTCCCTCGTCTGCCGCCAGCTTGTAGGCATCGATTGCAGTCCGGATTTGCCGCAATGCAACCCGCAGCTCACGTTCTTTCTCCCGCTTGACAGCCATCTCCTGGAGGGGCATGGCAGCAGAAGCGAGAATCGCCATGATGGCAACCACGATCATCAATTCCACCAGCGTGAATCCGCGACAGGTTGTGTGCAATGGTCGCGAAAGGCATTTCAGCCATGGCCGGCCGGCCAATCGTGAGTCATTGTGCAACATAGGGCCCTTCTATTCCTTGTTTCAGCGGCAACAATGGCTCTCCATCGAAATATGTATCACCTCACCCTGACGGTTGATCCTGCCAATCGCCCGGCTCGGCCTATCATAGCGTGCCTCACTGGATTTCGACATTGATCGCCGATGGCAGTTCAGTTTCAACCGGTTGGCCTTTCTCATCCTGCACCTGCAGATTCTGGAGAGAAATTTCAGTTGTACCTGGATTGGCGCTGATCGCTTTGAAACGCAGCACGGTCGTCATACCTGTCGGTTGCTCTCGCCCCAGTTTGAGATTGCGCGATCCGGATTTCTCGCCGCCATCCATCAACTCCAGCATGTCCTGATCATACGCCAGATCCATTTCACCGGTCAGCATCGTATTCTGGGTCACCAGTCGAACAGTCGCGGTAAACTCCCGTCCCATCGCCACATTTGTCGGGGCCATCAGGGTCACCGAAGGCGTGGCAGCACGGGCTTGTGCAGCAGCGGCCGCAAATGGATTGAGCGCTGGATCAGAGGCATCGCCAAGCCCGGCGGATTGCACTGCTTGCTCAAACAGCGTACGCCCCCCCTCGCGCACCGCACCAGAAGCTGCCATGGCAAGGGATTGTGGCGCGGTTTTACGAATTTTGACAGGCATTCTGCCAGCCGTGCTGGCTGTCCCGGAATGAAACTCACTCTCGAAATGATTGGGCTGAATGATATTGCGCACTATACGTGGTGTCACCAAGAGTACAATTTCAGTTTTTTCCCGGTTCAAGTTCTGGTTAGAGAATAATCTGCCCAGTACCGGTATATCGATCAACCCGGGTAATCCGGTGAAGCCTTTCCTGTCCCGATCCTGGATCAACCCGGCAAGTATCTGGGTCTCACCATTTTTGGATGAAAGCAGTGTTTCCGCAGTCCGCGTCCCCACAACAGGCACCTGTCCGCCATTATCCAGATTGATGGTATCGGTAACATTGCTCACTTCCAGCGATACCTTGATTGACACTTCATCATTTTGGGAAATAATGGGCTCGACATCCAGCTTAAGCCCCACTTCGACGAAAGTCACCGATTGTGAAACCGTTGCAGCCACACCCGTCACATTGGATGTAATCACCGGGATCCTGTCACCGATCAGGATTTTTGCTTTTTCGCGGCTCTTTACGCGAATCCGCGGATTGGCTAGGATATCGTTCACGGTCAACACTTTCCTGAGATCGATAACCATCTGGCTATTGACTGTAAAACTTTTCAGGCCATCGAATCCCAGCTGATTGAATTGTGCAGGGTTGACTCCACCCCGGTCCAGCACTGCTGGCACGCCGGGCACTGCACTGAAACCGATTCGGTCGGGAATATTCGGACCCAGATTAAGCAAAGTATTCCGGTTGATTTCCAATATCTCAACATCCAGCATCACTTCAGGATCGGGAAAATCATTGATCGCGACCAGTCGCTCCACCAGCCGGACCATTTCCAGCGTATCGCGGATGACAAACAGGTTCAGCCTTTCATTGACGTAGATATCACGTGCCTTGACCAGTCCCCGGATCATGGCCACCATCTGCTTGGCATCCGTATTGGCGATATGAAAACTGCGGATAACCAATTCCTGATAATCCTTATGCTTGGCGGGTGTATCCGGGTAAATCAGCAATGAATTGTCATTGAGCACTTTATAAGCCAGCTGATTGGTCATGAGCAACAATTTGAGTACGTCCTCGATAGGATTGTTGCGTACAAAAATTGAAGTCTTGGCCTCCTGCTGCACGTTGCGATCAAATACGAAGTTAATGCCTGCCGTGCGGGAAATCAGCTCGAAGACTGTTTTCAGCGGGGTATCGCGGAACTCCATGGTAATCGGCTTGCTGAATTCAGAAATCAATGCCAGCTCTGAGCTCTCGGCGCGCGCGATCCGTTCGCTCAATTGTTTAATGAACAGTCTTGCCTCGACCTGCACTGGATTCTCCGCCAACACATGCCGGACAATCTTTTCGGCACCCTCAAGATCATCGTGCGCCAGCAACTCTTTCGCCTGCTTGATCAGCATGCTATGACCGCGGTCCTGATCGATGCCGGACAACCCTATCTGCGCACGCTCGCTTCTCGGATGGATTTCCAACGCGCGCTGGTAGTGCTGCTCGGCCGCTTCAAAATCACCGGCTGCCCGGGCATTGTCCCCTTCGAACAAAATTTGCCCCAGAATCGCGTCCCGCTCCCGGGAAAGAACGGTCCGTATTTCAATATTCTCCGGCTCCTCCTGAGCGGCCTGCTCGAGTTTGCCCAGGCCAGCTTCCAACTTGCCCTCGGCAATCAGCTGTTTCCCTTCGATAAAAGCTGGATTTCTGGTGGTATAGGTCGCACAACTGGCAAGCAGGGCGAACATAAGCAGCATGGAAATATATTTCCCGATAGTCATCGAATCCTTCCCGGATTTTTATCATTAATCAGTAGTGTTTGCTTGATACCCAGCGGGAGATAGGTCAGTTCGATGGTATCTTCCCTGATTCTATCGACCCGATATTTGCCATCGATACGCTCGCCCACTGCGGCCACATGGTTTTTATCCAGCTGAGTGAGAAAAACGCGGGTTTTTTGCCCATCGCTGACTCTGCCAAGATATTTGAGTTGCAAGGGAGGCGCCGTCGGCGCGGGCGGAGGCGCAACAGGCCGCGCAATCAACTGCTGAGCGCCAAATGGGGATGAAGAGGCACTGCCGGCAGGGGGCCGTTTGGGTTCCCAGGAAGTCACCGCAAAAATATCGTCCGCCTCGGCACTGAATGTGCGCTTGCCCAATTGTTCGACGGGTAGCGATTCATGGGATTTTGCCGCTCCAACCGCGTTTCCTGCAGCAGATTTCGCTGGCCGCACCGTCTCGATCGGTGCCTCTATTTCCGGTTCATCTTCCACCCATATCACTGCCAGCAGGGTGAGCGCCAATGCCCCCCAGAGTATGAGTTTACGGGTGCTTTCGCTAGCCATGTCGAGTCATCACAATTTTTGAGATCAAACAAATAGGAAAAGACCATGTGTATTCATACGTCAAGAAAACGCTGGCCTCAATCCACATTCAAGTATAAATGCATGCCCAGGCGGACATCGAGTCGCCCGGCCTGGATCGCCTCACGTTTGAAAGCAACATCAACCAGTGCCAAGGCAGGAATGGCACGCAGCGCATCGGCGATAAATCCGCGAATTTGCGGATAGCTGCCTTGCAACGGCAGCTGGATTTCATAGCGCGCCAACTTCGCATTTTGCTCTGTAACCAGACGGTAATCGCTGCTGCTCAATTCCACGCCCCGTTGCTTGGCGATCTTGTCCAGCTCACTGACCCAGTAAGGTGAAGAATCGCTGCGCGGGAAGAAATCGTAGAAAGCCTGCAAAGCCTGGCTATCATCCAGTTTGCGCGGTCCCGCCACATCGGTTTGTACCCGCTGCATCTTTTCCACTTTGGTGATGAGTTGTTGCAATGCTTGCCGCTGGGGGGCAACTGCCGCAAATAGCAGTATCAAGGCCAGCACGAGCAGTCCAACCCCGATTTTTCCGATATTGCCCAGACGCGCGATATACCAGCGCATCCTGGGCTGCCACTGTTCTAGTATGAATCGCGCCACGTTGTCGTAACAGAAAAAATGATCGGGCGGCGTGGATGATCCCGCCGCACTTTATAATTAAGCAAATGTGTATCCTTGAAAACAGGCTCGCGCTCCAGGGCCTCCACATATGCAACCAGCCCAGTAAGATTTCTCGCCTCGCCCGACATGCGGATCACGCGGCTGGCCACGTTAGGCTGCAAGGACAAAAGCGCCACCTCTTTGCTGGCGGCAAGCTCCAAGGAATCAAACAACTTTTCCCACGGCAGGTTGAGTTGGTGCAAAATTTCGCTGGCCAGCTTGATTTCCTGCTGTGTTGTCTGGCTGATGCGCGCAGCCGGGGTTCTGGGCAGTTTGCGATGTTGCTGCTGCTGGGCCATGCGCGCTTCGCGTGCCTCCCAGTAAGTGATGTCTGCCATGGTCGATTTGAGCTGATGGATGACTGCAAGCAATGCCAGCAAACCCAGTGCCAGTAACAGATATTCCACCACCGCACTGCGCTGCCCGCTATAGGGAAATGTTAGCTTGAGCTTACGCATGACTCCGCCCGCTGTGATCGGTCTCTACGGCCTGAGGAAAACAAGCGGGTGCGGATTGTTTCCCGCTCGGCAGATGGATAAATTGCCAGCCGCCATCATCGGCCAATCTCCAATCCATGTACGCGGGTGCGTAGACATACACTTGCTCGATTGATTCCCGCTGGCCCGAAATGATCGCTTCCTGTTCCAGTGCCGACAACAATTCCTCTTCAAGTGGCTGCACGATACGCTGATTGCGTACACAACGCCAACCATCGTTCATCAACAAAACTAGACAAAAGCGGCCCGGCTCGATCAATACAAACCATAGTCGTTTATCCGGCAACTCGCTTGACCAGTGGTCCAGGGCTGCGGCGAGGTAAGGCTCGGTCTGCCGGAGTCTGATGTCGTGGCGCAATGTGAATGCCTCGAGATCCGACAGCAAGTTGAGCGGGACCGCCGCACATAATGCCCCGTGGCAGGGATCCCACAGACTCAGGCTGAGAGCCCAGTCACCCACACGCTCACCATAAGTTTCGCGCATTTGGAAATTTGTATACGCCAGCAGTTCATCAGGATCTGCCAGTGATGATTGTGGCGCAACGATACCGTAGCGGACAAAATGATTCGACAGTGTGAAGGTGCATTCGCTGCCGCGCTTAATGGCGGCCATACCGGTGTCCTGACGGATTTCCCCAATCAGCTCTTCCAACACCTGCAAGGGCGCTTGCCATTGTGCAGGGCCCGCCGCTGGCGTCCATGTTCGTGTCTGTTTGAACAATTGCATGGGCTTGATGCCGGCGGACAGGCCCACAACATTTACCTCGCCCGGTGCCAGAAAAACCTGGATCTGGTTACGCCACAATGGTGACACGATTGGCCTCCTGCAAACTGGTTTGCCCTGCCTTGACCATCTCCAGCGCCGCTTCCCGCAGGAAATGCGTGCCATTGCGCCGCGCTGCCTCCTTGATGCGGCGTATCGGTGCCTGGGCGATGATCAGCTCGCGAATTTCATCATTCAATAACAAGATCTCGGCAATCGCGCTGCGCCCCCGATATCCACTCCCCCGGCACTGACCACACCCTTTCGCCGAACGGAAAATAAACTGCTCCGCTTCTTCCCGTGTGATGCCTGACTCTTCAATCAGCTGATCGTCAGGCCGTTCCGTCACGGTGCAATGCGGACACAGCAGGCGCACCAAGCGTTGGGCAACAATACCGTTCAGAGCCGAAACAAAGCTATAGGGGTCTACACCCATATGGGCAAAGCGCCCAATCACGTCAAATACATTATTGGCATGCACGGTTGTAAAAACCAGGTGGCCTGTGAGGGCGGCCTGGATAGCGATCTGTGCGGTCTCGGCGTCGCGAATTTCGCCAACCATGATTTTATCGGGATCATGTCGCAAAATAGAACGCAGTCCGCGCGCGAAGGTCAGGCCTTTTTTCTCATTGACCGGGATCTGCAACACGCCCGGTAACTGATATTCGATGGGATCCTCAATAGTGATGATTTTGTCGTTGCCGTGGTTGACTTCCGAAATCGCAGCATACAGCGAAGTTGTCTTGCCACTGCCGGTCGGGCCAGTCACCAACAGCATGCCGTATGGCTCTGAGCTGAGGCGACGTATACTGGTGATTGCCGCCGTATTGAATCCCAGCTGATTGAGCGTCAGTCCTTCGACGTGATCGGTCAGTGCCTGGCGGTCGAGAATCCGCAGCACCGCATCCTCACCAAAGATACTGGGCATGACGGATACCCGGAAATCGATTTCCCGTCCCTGGATCGAAACCTTGAAACGCCCATCCTGCGGAATACGGCGCTCGGCAATATCCAGATCGGACATGACCTTGATACGCGAGATCACTTGTTCGGCTAGATCTGCACCCTGCATGACCCCAACTGTGGTCAATACCCCATCGATACGATATTTGATGGACAACGCACCTGGCGCTGTTTCAAGATGAATATCACTGGCCTGCGATTTGTGCGCGTCGTACAAGGTCGAATGAACAAGGCGCACCACTTGACTGGTGCCTTCATGTATCGTCTTGAGCGATAATTCCTCAACACCGGTCCGCATCAGTTGCTCTTGCGCAGAAGGCAGCACATTATCCATCGCGCGCATATTCTGTTCTTGCTGCACAAAGAACGCGGCCAGATCGGCAGGATGCACAAGGTGCCAAAGCACATCTACCGGCACATATTCCTCCACCCAGGCACGCAAACCAGGACGAAATGGATCACCTGTCGCCAGCAGATAGGTTTGCGCTTTTTGCAGCAACACGCACTCCTGTTTGGCCGCTTGCGCAAACGGCAGGTGATCAAAAACCGGTTGCAGGCTGTGCAGATCTTCCATGGTCAAGACAGGCATATGCAAAGCCTGGCCCAATGCGGCAACCAATCCATCCGGTGTGCCCTGGAACGTTTCCTCGAGCGCCTTGATCAACGAGACACCACGCGCCAAAGCTTGCTCGCGTGCCAGTGCGAGCTGACCCGAATCCAAGTGGGGCACTTCCGTAAGCACTACAGTTGTCGGCATCAATTGATACTTCCTGCCAGCTCGAATATTGGAAGATACATGAGGATGATGATACCGCCGATGACCGTTCCAATTACCGCCATCAACACCGGCTCGATCAGCTTGGTCGTCCACTCGACCCAACGCCCGATTTCTTCGTCGTGGAAGTTACCGATACGTTCCATCATGTCACCCATGAGCCCTGTGCGCTCGCCGACCCGCAACATGCGGCTGCCCACTGCAGTGGTCAAATCGGCGCTTTGCATGGCAGTGGAAATCGGCCGGCCTTCCCGAATGAGTGCAGCGGCTATTTTCACTCGGGGCCGAAAATGTGGTTGCAGCAGGTCGCTGACCATTTCCAGCGCCTGGGTAATAGGAATGCCGCCGCGCAATAACATCCCCAGCGTTTTGTAAAAGCGAGCAAGTTGATAAACCCGCATTCTTTCACCGATTGCCGGTATGCGCCACAATGTTTGTAATAAGCGCGCGCGCACTTGCGGCTGCGCCAACGCGTAAAAGCTCGCGGCCAGCAGTACTGTCACGATACCCGCCAACATCCAGCCATTCTCCTGCACAAGATGCCCCCACCGAATCAGCAACATCGACATCCAGGGCAAATCCGAGCCGATATCCTCATAAATGGCGCTAAACTTGGGCACAACAAAAACCAGCAGGAAAATCGCCACCAGCAATCCCAGTACCAACAGCAAGACCGGGTAAATGGAGGCACCTACCAGCTTTTTGCGGACCAAATCCATTTGCGATTGATATACCAGGTAACGTGTCAATGCTTCGGCCAGATCCCCGGTGCGTTCACTTGCCCGAATGGTCGCCACGTATAAAGCGGGAAATACTTGTGGATAGGATTCAAGCGCCCGCGAGAAGGTCACCCCTTCGTATAGTCTCGCCAGCAATTTGTGGAGCAACTCGCGTACCGAACTGTCCTCTTCTTTCTCAGCCAGCGTTTCTATGCTTTCCACCAAACTGAGCCCGGCTGTCAGCAACGCGAGCAGCTCCTGAGAAAAATGGGTCAGCGGGAATCTGGAACCGGCTTGGGGCAGCAGACTGGTAAACTTTCGCCTGATGCTCAATACCACCCCGCCTTGTGCACTGATCTGGCTGCGAACCTCCGCCTCGCTGGCGGCTTCGAGCTCGAGCGACACAGTACCCTGCTTGGCGAGCAGCGCTTTGACCGTATATCGCATGTATCAGGACTACTCGCCGTTACCAGTTAGTGATATCCGCATCCTCGCCGGTGCCGCCCGCTTGACCATCCTTGCCATATGAAAACAAATCGAAGTCATTTTGCTCGCCGGGATATTTATATTGGTATGGTCTGCCCCATGGATCTTCAGGGATGCGCTTACTCAAATAAGGCCCCTGCCATCTGGGTTCATTGCCAGGCGCTGTCACCAAGGCATTCAAACCCTGCTCAGTGGAAGGGTAAGCGCCCACATCCAGTCTATATTGGTGCAAGGCTTTTTCCAGGGAATCGATCTGGGCCTGCGCCATTTTGACCTCGGACTTGCCTACTTGTGAGAAATACTTGGGCCCCACATAGGCGGCCAACAAACCGATAATCACCATGACCACCAGCAATTCCAGCAATGTAAACCCACGCATATGTGCCATACGCGTCTGTACAAATGCATGCTTCATATTTTAACAACCTTTGAATTTAGATTTTTTCTCAGAAAATCTCCCGACGGAGAATGCACAAGCAAAAGAAGTATGATACCGAAATAGACGGGGCTGATCACTTTATTGGAATCCTGGCAAAGCGCTATATCCTGCATCTGCAAGTAACAAAATCGCCAATCTGCAATTGCCTGCTCTGCCGGACATTCCGTCACATACGACAACACAGGACATTCATGTTTGCGCCATATAGTAGAGTTGCGAACAATCCTGGTCAAGCGGGAATAAGACATGATTTTCTGTCCATGACGATTCCATTATTTCGCCGGTTCTGTCCCCGGCGACTCATGCATGCCAGCCCGGTCACCCTGGTCGAGAACAATCACCGCCCACACGGTTATCCAGTACAGCATTAACCGGTCCTGAAAACAAGCGCGTCACTGTCTGCTGATCTGTCTGGGACAACTGGTGATGCAGGCATGTCTTCCCGCACAGAATGGCTTTAGAGGAACTTGATCGTGATTTTCAGAAAGCAAATGCCGATATTTGATTCGACAAGCCTTCCATCCAGCAAGTTCATGGCTGCAACACTTGTGCCAGACAAGCATTTACCCTTGCAAGGCAGCATGTTTGGTTACCATTCGGTTCGATAATGCATGAAACCACTCCACGATCGGTAGCGGTAGTCTACAAGGCAAATATTACCTGATTATTGCACATGTCACGATCACCGCCCCTGATTTCGGCTGTCGGCTGCAGATGGTTGCTTTCACACTCAGCCGTTTGGTGATGACGCTACCAGCTGGACTGCACAGTTACCAAGAAACTACCTGGAAAAAATGACCGCCGCCCTGGCGAGACCCAACGAGCTGTGGCCATCCAGATGGATTTCTGGCAACCATATCGCGCCACAATGGCTATGATTTTGAAAACCGCATATTTTTCAGTCCGTCCAACCAAAATTCTAGGATAGAATCCCTCCCATGAAACTAAAGTTCACGAAAATGCATGGAGTGGGAAATGATTTCGTTGTGATCGACGCCATCAGCCAGTCCGTCTCACTCTCCCCCGAAGTCATCCGGCAGCTGGCAGACCGCCACCTGGGAATTGGTTTTGATCAATTATTGCTGGTCGAAAGAGCCAGGGGAAATGCAGACTTTCGTTACCGTATATTCAACGCCGACGGGGGCGAGGTTGAGCAATGCGGAAATGGCGCCCGCTGTTTTGTCCGTTTTGTACATGACCATGGCCTGACCGACCAGCAGACCATTCGCGTCGAAACCATCCGAGGTATCATCACACCCACGCTCGAAGAAAATGGCGAGATTACCGTGAATATGGGTATTCCGCGCTTAGATCCTGCAGAAGTACCCTTCACCGCCCAACAACGCGCACTCACCTATCCCCTGCAAATCGATGACCACAGCGTCGAGATCACTGTGCTGTCGATGGGAAACCCGCATGCAGTGCAAATCGTGCCCGATATCGAGTTGGCACCGGTAGCGGGCGAAGGGCCGATGATCGAATCTCACCCAGCTTTTCCGCAAAGGGTCAACGCGGGTTACATGCAGATTATCGATCGCAGCCATATCCGGCTGCGCGTATTCGAACGCGGAGCGGGTGAAACGATGGCTTGCGGTACAGGCGCTTGCGCAGCAGTTGTCAGCGGTATCTTGCGCGGCGTATTGGATAACCAGGTCCTAGTCAGCATGCGCGGTGGCGATCTCCGGATTTGCTGGTTGGGAGAGAATCAGCCGGTCTGGATGACCGGCCCGGCGGTCACTGTATTTGAGGGTGTCATTGATTTACGGGACAGCGGACAACGCCGGCGCGATTAGCTTGTCAATCCACATCACCCTGAGCGGAACCTGGATCGCCCGGTTAACCGCCCGCTGGCGTTGGTCTAAACCGCTTATTGCGATGAAAAGAATAAGCACTTGTTTTCATTCTCTCTCCATGAGCGAGTCATCAACCAACCAGCCATACCTGCTTTTTCCTGCAAATAGCTGTAAAATTCCGGCCAGTCTTCTGAATATAGTCAACAAACCTCCACGCCCGTCATGCGCACTCTGATTACCTATATCATGGTTTTTCCCAAGCGTAGTGCATTTGTACTGATTGCACTGCTGCTGGCAGGCGTCGCAGAAGCACTCAGCCTGACCGCACTGCTGCCGCTGCTCTCCATTGCTGTGGGCGAATCGATAGATTCCGATATCGGGAAATTCATCGTTCAAATTTTCCATCGGGTTGGCATCGAACCCACACTGGAATTCATACTATTGTTCATCGTCAGCGGGATGTTGGTCAAAGGCTGCATCCTGCTTTTGACCAATCGACAGGTGGGCCATACGGTGGCGCATGTCGCGACTGCTTTGCGGTTGAATCTGATCGAAGCGCTGCTCGCCAGCCGCTGGCAATATTACCTGCGCCAGCCTGTCGGTGCACTGGCCAATTCGGTCGCGACCGAAGCCTATCGGGCGGCCAACGGTTTTGAGCACAGCGTCAATGTTCTCGCGCTGGCCATCGAGGTCCTGGTCTATAGCATCGTTGCCCTGTTCATATCCTGGGAAGCGACCCTGGGTTCACTGATTATTGGCATGATTCTGTTCATGGTCTTGCATCGCCTGGTCAGGGCGACCAAGCGGGCAGGGACGAAACAGACGCAACTTCTGCGCCATTTGCTGACTTATTTGTCCGATGTGCTGGGATCAGTCAAATCCCTGAAAGCGATGGCCCGCGATAATGTGGCCGATGCCATTTTGCATGATCAAACCCAGCAACTGGAAAAGGCCACCCGCAAAGAGGTTACCAACCGGGCTGCGCTGCTTGCCCTGCAAGAACCCATACTCGCAGCTCTGACCGCCAGCGGCCTGTATATTGCGCTGATAGTCTGGAATCTCTCGTTGCCTGAAGTCATGGTCATGGTATTTTTACTGACGAGAACCCTGGGATTGCTCAACAAGATGCAACGCCGCTACCAGCAACTCGCAGTTCAGGAAAGCGCCTACTGGGCTTTGCGTCATGCAGCCGAAGATGCGCGCAAAGAAGCCGAGCGCACTACCGGCACACTAACCCCAACCCTGGAACGGGGGCTGAGTCTGCGTCATATCGCCTTTTATTACGACCAGAAACCCATCTTCAAGGATTTAAGTATCGAAGTGCCGGTCAGATCTTTTACCGCTGTCATTGGTTCGTCGGGAGTAGGCAAAAGCACGCTGCTTGATTTGCTCTGCGGACTGGCCGAACCCAAATCGGGCGAAATCCTGGTCGATGGCGTCGCGCTGCACAATATTGATCTTCGCCAATGGCGGCACATGATAGGCTATGTCTCCCAGGATACCGTATTACTGCACGATACCATCCTGAACAATATCATCGTTGGCGAACCCACCCTCCAGGCTGAAGATGTGGAACATGCGTTGAAACAGGCTGGCGCCTGGGATTTCATCAGTGCATTCCCGGACGGGATTCATACCATCGTTGGCGAGCGGGGCGGATTGCTCTCGGGCGGACAGCGGCAACGCATTGCCATTGCCAGGGCGCTTGCCCACCGGCCCAAACTGCTATTGCTCGACGAACCCACCAGTGCGCTGGATCCAGAAAGCGAGCGCGTCATTTGTGAAACACTGCAAAAATTGGCGCAAGAACTTACAATTATCGCCGTTTCCCATCAGCCTGCGGTCATTCAAGCGGCAGACCGGGTGTTCATCCTTTCTGACGGCCGGGCGGAATTATTGTCAAATGCTCATCCCGACGCCAATCCTGCACTCAGTGAGCTGGATGCGGCGCAGGGTGAAGAAACGATCTGATTCTTTCGATACGCGCCTCGCGCACGCGTTGATTGATCAGCCGGGGCAAGGCTCGATCATCCGGATGCTCGCGGCCTAATTGCATGGCGATGGCACCCGCATCGACGCTATGTGCAGCGAGGAAAGCTTGTTTCAGACGCTCCGACTGCGGATAAGATTTTTCCGCATAACCGGGGCGGCCATGAAAATCACTGGCACAGGCTTGCAAGAATATCTTGAAGCGCTCTTGCTTGCGATAGGCATCGGTTGCCTGCAGCATATCGGCTATCGTGACCGGACAAAGCTCCAATGCGTGATGCACGTCGCCATGATAACGCGCCACCAATAAAGCAAAATCCCGCACATCCTTAGGCACCCGCATGCGTTCGCACAATGCCGCCACCAACGCCGCGCTACGCGCTTCGTGGTCGGTATGCCGTGGCCATTCATCGGGCGGCGTGATGCCTTTGCCCAGATCATGCATCAATCCTGCAAACCGGACTTCAAGCGGATAGTCCTGCGAGGCCGCATAATCGATGACCATCATGACATGCAGACCAGTATCGATCTCGGGATGTACCTGCGCAGGCTGCGGCACACCGAACAGGGCATTGACTTCGGGCAGGATGCGCGCCAGCGCGCCGCATTCCCGCAGCACATAAAACATGCGCGATGGATGCCGCTCCATCAATCCGCGGGCAATTTCCTGCCAGACACGCTCTGCCACCAGCGCCTCAGTCTCGCCGTTATGCACGATCTCGCTCATCAGCGCGAGCGTCTCCGGTGCAACCTGGAACCCAAAACGCGCGGCAAAACGCGCGACCCGCAACACGCGCACAGGATCCTCGACAAACGCCGGGCCAATGTGACGCAGAATACCGGCCTGCAGATCGGCAACCCCTCCAAAGGGATCGACGATATTGCCCGCCTCGTCCTTGGCCATGGCATTGATAGTCAAATCACGCCGGGCCAGGTCTTCCTGCAATGTGATATCCGGCGCGGCGTAGACCTCAAACCCCTTGTAGCCCCGGGAAATCTTGCGTTCGGTTCTTGCCAACGCATATTGTTCCTGCGTTTCGGGGTGCAGGAACACTGGAAAATCTTTGCCCACCGGACGGTAACCCAGCTGCACCATTTTTTCCGGCGTTGTCCCCACCACTACATAGTCGTGATCTTTAATCGGCAGTCCCAGTAACTCATCCCGTACGGAACCCCCTACTTGATAAACCTTCATAGATGAAATGGCTAATTTTTCGGTGCAACGATGCCCAGTCGCTGTTTCAAAGTCGGCCGGTGCGGCTGTTCGAAATGACTGGCGTAATACATTGAATTACTCAGCACCACTTTGACATAATCCCGCGTCTCATTGAAAGGAATCGTTTCTGCGTAGATCGCGCCTTCCAACGGCGTCGAATCCCGCCATCGTTTGGCCCGGCCCGGGCCGGCATTATAGGCAGCGGCAGCCAGTAACGGCTGATCATCAAACTGGGTCAGTACATGTTTCAGATAATAAGCACCCAATTGCAGATTGGTATTGATATCGGCCACCGTATTGACCTTGAAATGCTTCACCCCAAGTTTGCCAGCCACCCACTTGGCCGTGGCCGGCATGAGCTGCATCAGACCGATGGCGCCCGCACCCGATTTGATATCCGCGATGAAGCGGCTTTCCTGTCTGATAAGCCCGTACACAAACGCTTCATCCAGCTGATGCTGCTGTAGCACCGCGCGCATTTGGTCGCGGTAAGGTGCAAGATAACGCAAACTAAAATCATGCCGGGATACTGTTTTGATTGCCGTATTGATGGCGCGGTCATAAATGCCGTGGCGCTGGGCTACTCTGGCCGCTGCCAGCAGTTGCTCATCCGTGAAATCCTGTATCGTCCAGATCCACTCACGATTTGCTTCGATCCTCTGATTCAGTTGGTACAATGCCAGAGCCCGGCGGATTCCAGGGACTTTTTCCATGGCACTGACTTCATCCGGCCGAGGCTGATATGCAGTTGCCGGCACGCTGAACATCACGCCGAGCTCTTCCTTGGCCATCTGTCCATAGAAGCCATGTTCATGACTTAAAGGCGCCAGCAACGCGTTGGCCTGCGCATGCTTGCCAGTGGCGCTCAGCGCCCGCGCACGCCAGTAGCGCCAAACATCTTCCTGGCACATCTCGTCCGGCATCTGATCAATACTGTCCAGCAACAATGGCCAGTTGCCCGCACGCAAGGCCACCCGGGCCTGCCAGGCCAATTTGACATCGGAAAGCGGATAAACATGTTGGCCGCGCATGGCCTCCGAAAACCAGTTCAGGGCCCGCTCATCCTGCCTGATCGCGGCCCAATATGCGAGATTGCCCATGAAATAGGATTGATCCACTGCCGGAAAACGCTCGCGAACTTTGTGCCAACGCGCGAAAGCCTGATTAGTCTCGCTACGCAACAGACGCAGCAGCGCAAACAATGTGACCTCCCGTTCAGCACGCGAGCCATAGCCGGCCTGCTTGTCGAAAAAATAGCGGGGATCCTTGACTGCGGCGTTGACTTTTTGCGAATCGAGCGCCAAGTTACGCGGCAAATACTTGCTTGTATATTTAGCCACACCGGTATTGCCAGCTTCAAGCGCCGATCTGATTCTGGACCAGATATCTTCTGTCGATATTTTGCCAGATTTGATCAGCTTATCGAAAGCCGCGATACAACTATCCGGCATATTGCGCCCCGTCAGCCAGAGTGCGCGCACTGCCTCGACAGCCGCCTCATCCTGGTTAAGTAACCGGTGCTGCAAGGCGTAACACCTCAACGTATCATCCTGGTTGACCAGTTTCGGATATTCTTCGGCAAAAACTGCCCAGTGCTGGCGCTTTCCCAGCAGACGCAACCAGTCTCCCCGCAACTTATCGGCCACAAGACTGCCCTCATGCCGCACCAGAAATGCTCTGATTGCACTGACATTGCTGTCTTCCAACGACAAACGCAACTGAAAGTATTCAGCATAAGGCGACAACACATGATGCTTCATGCGGTCTGCGTATTTGGCGACACGCACCGCATCACCCACTCGGAATGCTTCCCGGATCGCTAAAAAATCATCGTCGACACCTGCAACCAGTGTCTCGACCCAGAATATCAGCATAAATCCAGCTAGAATTTTTTTCATCACCTACCCATCGGTTTAAAACCACGACACAAGCCATCACCCAATCCGCCGCCTGCTCGATTGTGGCAGTCTTCGGCCGTCAAGCAAAGACAACTCCGGTCATTCTCCGGGGTTGTCTTTGCTGCACACGTTAGCCTACAGGGAAAATTATGCATCGATGTCTGGATAAAAGCGGTTATCACCAATTTGCTCGGATCAGTTTGATGCAATGCCAGGAAGCTTACAACCAGTCATCCACCGTCAGATGACACCTTGAGCCCGCATTGCATCGGAAACCTTGACGAAACCAGCGATATTCGCGCCATCCACATAATTGACGCTGCCATCGTTTTTAGTGCCATAATCGATACAGGATTGGTGGATGGCTCGCATGATTTCCTGCAATCGCATATCCACTTCTTCATGTGTCCAGAAAAGTCGCATGGCCTGCTGACTCATCTCAAGGCCTGATGTCGCAACCCCACCGGCATTACTGGCTTTTCCCGGAGCGAAAATCACATTCGCATGTTCAAAACGTGCCACAGCTCCTGCTGTACAAGGCATGTTTGCGCCTTCAGCCACACAGCTTACGCCATGCTTGATCAAAATCGCCGCATCGTCATCGCTGATTTCGTTCTGGGTCGCGCAGGGCAGTGCGACATCCACTGGCACATGCCAGGGCTTTTCGCCAGGCAGAAACTTGGCGCCGACCCGCTCGGCATAGTCATTCACCCGCCCGTAAAGGTGGTTCTTGACTTCGGCAAGCACAGCCAGTTTCTCGGGTGTGAAGCCATCTTCATCGACAACGCTGCCACTGGAATCCGAAATCGTAACGACCTTGGCTCCAAATGCCATGGCCTTCTCGATCGCATATTGCGCCACATTCCCGGAACCGGACACCGCAACACGCGCGCCATCCAGAGAACGGCCGGCATGTTTCAACATTTCCTCGACGAAATAGACAACACCGTAGCCTGTGGCTTCCGGCCGCAACAACGATCCACCGAAGCTGAGTCCCTTGCCGGTGAACACGCAATCGGAACGATTGGTCAATTTCCTTACCATTCCGGCCATGTATCCGACTTCCCGTCCGCCCACACCGATATCGCCTGCCGGCACATCGGTATCCGAACCGATATGGCGGAACAATTCGCTCACATATGCCTGGCAAAAGCGCATAACTTCACCCGGACTCCTGCCCTTGGGGTCAAAATCCGCCCCACCTTTGCCCCCGCCCATGGGCAGCGTTGTCAGCGCATTCTTGAAAGTTTGTTCAAACGCAAGAAACTTCAGTATGGAAAGATTGACCGAGGGATGGAAACGCGTCCCGCCCTTATAAGGCCCAATGGCTGAATTATGCTGGATACGGTAGCCGCGGTTGACTTTGACATCGCCATGATCATCAACCCAGGCCACGCGAAACATGATCACGCGCTCTGGTTCGACCAAACGGTCCAATAGACCATGTTCGGCGTACCGTGGGTTATCCGTGATGAACGGCCACAGGCTTTCGATGACCTCGGTAACAGCCTGCAGAAACTCAGGCTGCCCTGGATTCCTGTCTGCCACATAGTTTCTGAATTCTTCGATACTCTTGTATTGCATTCTTCCCTCCCTGATGAAATTGCCTACAAAAAAAACCGGCTTCTGATAACTCATATTGCCGATAACCATGAAATTTCACTGATTTTGCAGAGGATTGCAAGCCATTTCTAAAAATAATCCCGGAATCCGTGCAAATGGTAAATTGTAGCAAACAGTTCTATCCAGGGCGGACAAAACCAGGAGACGAGTCCGGCACGACGAACAAGCACCGGCCAAAGATAATCAATAGAAGCAGAAAATTAGTCCAGAATCCCAGAAGTAAGCTGCATGGTACGTATTCGATATACTGGCGTAGACTCTGTCCACGCCAGTATCAACCCTGCCCGGTTACGAACCAACTGCGGGATACCTGTGCCGCGCCCGGCACTGACAGGCACCAGTGGGATGACAGGCCCCGCCAAGCCGTCGGTTGTCAGCTTGCGTATGGCCAGCTGCGATTGTTGATGCTCGCGGTCGACTGCAGTCAACCATGCCACCAGCACTGCCTGCTGGTCCAGCCAAGCCAGACTGACCCGGCCTATCGGCTTATCGCTATCGACATCGATCGCCCTCGAAAAATGCTGGCCGGCATCACTGGAAAAAGCCACACGAATCCTCGGGCGATTACCTTGTGCAGTATACCATGCGGCCGCCACTTGATCGTCCTTGGCCGCCAAGGCAGGTCCATTTACCGGGCAGCCGTCAATCGACCAGCCTTCGCCTCCGAGTCTAGTAGGTGGCGTCCACCGACCCCCAATCATGCGAGCAGTGTAATGATCCCGGATTTGCCCTGCACGTCGCCCGCGCCAGGCAGCGACTGGTCCGGATGAGGTGGCAACGGCCGCAGTCCAGCAACAAGTGCAGGTGTCATCGTCGATCACCACCTCCGGTCCCAGCACCCCGTTGTCATTGAGTTGTGTGTAGCGCAATGCGAATTTGCCCGGCTGTGATTGTTTATAAGCTCGTCCATCCAGCCAGATGATGCCTGCGCCCCCTTCGACGGGAAAAATCGACACAAATCCGTGCTCGGCCGCAACATTATCTCGATGGGGCGTTTGGGGTTCGCTCCATGTCTGGCCGGCATCCCTGGAAAATGCCAGCTGTATATCGTAATCGTAACTGCGCCCACCAGGCGTCCTGACCAGCCAATGCGCCACCCAGAAAGTCTCGTCAATCACTGCCACGGAAGGAAAGTCCGCCCAATTAATGAACCAGTTCTGACCGCGCGCAACGACGCCCTGTCGAATCCAGTGTCCTTGCTCATACACGGCGTATTTCAGGACATGACCCTCTTCATCATCCTCGATCCAACTCAACAAAGTGGAACCATCCGCCAACGGTGCTAAGCGCGGCAGCCTTGCACCTATCCCGGCAGGATTATCCATAATCAGCGCGCCGTTGCCGGCATGGACCAGCGCATCACTACGAATCAAGACTAAGCAGGATAAGCCAGACACGAGCATCAGTACCTTCATCAGTCGCAGCATTGCCATACCTAATTTGAGTGATCCTGAAAAAATGGCAACTCATTATCACCCCAGAACAACGCGCTGGGAATGCGACAAATTGTCGCAGCCTCTTCTGCGGGATACCGACACAGCCGCCGGCCAATGTGATGTTAAGGCCCGGTCAGCGGCCAGAAGAATGGAATCAAGCAGGCTGCACCCAGTCCCAGCAGCACGTTGAGCGGCAATCCCAGACGCGCAAAATCACTGAATTTATAATTACCTGCGCTATACACGAGCGTATTGGTCTGATAGCCGATCGGTGTCGCAAAGCTCATGCTGGCGGAGAACATGACTCCCACCACGAAAGGCCGCGCATCGACGCCCATTTGTTGTGCAAGACCGATCACGACCGGCGTCATCAGCACAGCCACGGCATTGTTGCTTAACATCTCGGTCAATGCGGAAGTCAACAAGATCACCACCAGCAACATCCACCAAGGATCCAGCCCGACGCCCAGTAATAGCAGGCCACCTGCCACCATATCGGCCAGGCCCGACTCGCGCATGGCAATACTGATTGCCAGCATGCCGAAAATCATCACGATCAGTGGCCATTCGATCGCTTTATAGGCCTCGTCCGAACGAATACAGCCCGTCGCTAGCACCACCGCTACCCCTATGATTGCCAGCGCTTCGATCGGCATCACTTTAAAAGCAGCCAGCAACATGACACCCGCTATCACAGCCAGAGCAATGGGCGCCTTATGTTGACGAGGCGTTGTCACTTTGCCTTCTGTCAATGCAAACAAGTCCCCATTCTCACAAAACCGCCTGATCTGTGTCGCTGTGCCCTCTACCAGCAGCACATCGCCAAACTGCAACTGAAAGTCATCGACCACATCCCCAATACTGGCATCTTTACGATGCACCGCAATCAAATGAATGCCGTAGCGTGCCAGCAAATCCAGATCACGGATCGGCCGTTGCGTATAACGCGAACTTGAGCCCACGATCGCCTCGATGACAATTGCATCCTTGCGCCGCAATGTCTCAAGATCATGCCCCGCGTTACCCTGCAGTCCGACCAGGTCGGACGAGTGCAAATCCATCATGGCACTGCTTTTGCTGTGGACCACCAGCCGATCGCCAACCTGCAGACGGGTGTCGGCCAGCGGAGAGGAAATAATCTCATCGCCACGAAACAACTTGAGCACGGATACACCCGCCTGCCCCAGTTTGGCTTCAGCCAGAGTTTTTCCCGCCAGCCTCGAGTTCTCGGGCACAAACAGTTCGGTCATGAAGGCCCGGTCGCTCACCCCGATAAACTGCTGGGCCAGCGTTTCGCGCACAGGCAGCACTTTGGGCGCAAAAAAGTAAATGAACAGACACCCCAGTAAGCCGAGAAAGGCGGCTGGCACGGTAATTTCAAAAACACCGAAGGCGGCCAACCCCATATCGCGCGCGACACCATCGACCAGAATATTGGTCGAAGTCCCGACCATAGTCATCATGCCGCCCAGGATCGTTGCATAAGAAAGCGGAATCAGAAAACGAGAAGGCGCTGCCTGCAACCTTGTGGCCATCGTAATGATGGCAGGCATCATTACCATCACGACTGGCGTGTTGTTGATGAAGGGAGAAACCAGCAGCGCCGTGAGCATGATGATGGCCAGCAGCTTCTGCTCACTCTTTCCTGCCGCTCCGCCTATCCACTGCACGAGTTTACTCACACAACCCGTCTTCTCAAGCGCCGCGCTGATGATAAACAGTCCTGCAATCGTAATCGGCGCACTGTTGCTGAAAACACTCAGCACCTGGCCGCTGTCCAGCAGGCCCAGTATCAGCATTGCCGCCACTGCAAGAATCACTGCGATATCCGGCTTGGTCCATTCCCGCACAAAAGTCAGCAAAAGAAACAGAATAACCAGCCCCACCAGCAGTGGATTTATCCATTCAGCCGTCAAATTTACCTCTCAAATCATATAGTCAAGTTGGTTTCGTTCTCGACAAATTACACCCGTAATCTCCAGTTGGATGGGCAGCAGCATGACCACCCACCGGGAAGCACGGGATTAACGCTCGTAAGCCAGCGCCGGCGCCAGCCATCTTTCTGCTTCTTCCAACGTCCACCCTTTTCGTTTTGCATAATCCTCGACTTGATCCTTACCGATTTTTCCTACCGCAAAATAGGAGGATGCCGGATGTGCGAAATAAAAACCGGACACTGCGGCAGTCGGCACCATTGCGTAAGACTCTGTCACAATGATACCGGTCCGTTTCTCCGCTTCGAGCAACGCGAACAGTGGCCCCTTCTCGGTATGGTCGGGACATGCAGGATAACCCGGCGCCGGACGGATGCCCTGATATTGTTCATTAATCAGCTGGTCGTTCCCGAGATTCTCCGTGCTCGCATATCCCCAGAATTCACGGCGGACACGGGCATGCATATGCTCGGCGAAGGCCTCTGCCAGCCGGTCAGCCAGCGCCTTCAATATGATGGCGCTGTAATCATCATGCGCAGCTTCGAAAGCCTGCACCCGTTCGTCGATACCGAAACCGGCGCTGACCGCGAACAGGCCGATCGTATCCGCAACCCCCGTCTCGCGCGGAGCGATGAAATCAGCCAGCGCCAGATTGGGCCGTCCGGCTGGTTTGACCGTCTGCTGACGGAGTGTGTGATATGTCATCAAGACTTGACTGCGATGCCGGTCAGCATAGATCTCAATGTCATCCTGGTTGACCGTATTGGCGGGGAAGAGGCCGATCACGGCATTGGCTGACAACCATTTTTGCTCGATAATCTTCTTGAGCATGGCCTGGGCATCTCGGAAAAGATTGCTGGCCGCCTCACCGACAATCTCGTCCTGCAAGATCGCCGGGTAGCGCCCCGAAAGCTCCCATGCCTGAAAAAAAGGTGTCCAGTCAATATAGGGCACCAATGTTTCCAATGGATAATTATTGAGGGTCCGCAGCCCCAGAAAGCTCGGCTCCAGGGGCGTGTATGCTTGCCAGTCGGTTTTGAAGGCGTTGGCCCTGGCTTCCTCAAGCGTCAATAATTTGGAAGGCCCTTTCTTGTTTTTATGTTGCGCGCGGTTTTTCTCCTGCTCGGCTTTGACTTGCCGAATATAGTCGGCATGAAGATCTTCAGACATCAGGTTGCTGCATACACCCACCGCGCGGCTGGCATCAGGCACCCATACCGTCACGCCACTGTAGTGCGGTGAAATTTTGACAGCCGTATGCACGCGCGAGGTGGTCGCCCCGCCAATCAGCAGCGGCATGGTAAACCCTTCGCGCTCCATTTCCTTGGCGACATGCGCCATTTCCTCCAGAGACGGAGTAATCAGTCCTGACAGGCCGATAATATCGGCTTTTTCCTGGCGCGCGGTTTCCAGAATCTGTGCACTGGGCACCATGACCCCCATATTAACGACTTCGAAATTATTGCATTGCAGGACCACCGCCACGATATTCTTGCCGATATCATGCACGTCACCCTTGACCGTGGCCACCACGATCTTGCCTTTGGGCTTGTTATCCCCGGAGATTTTTTTCTCAGCTTCGATATACGGCAACAGATAAGCCACCGCCTGCTTCATCACGCGCGCGGACTTGACCACCTGCGGCAAAAACATTTTGCCCGCCCCGAACAAATCACCCACGACATTCATGCCATCCATGAGCGGCCCTTCGATGACTTCAATCGGCTTGCCGCCCTGCTGCTCGATTTCCTGCCGAATGAGCTCGGTATCCTCAACGATATGGCTACTGATACCCTTGACCAATGCATGCGTCAAACGCTGACGCACCGGTTCCTCACGCCAGGCAAGATCCTCGACCTGCTCTTTTTTCTGTCCTTTGAAATGTTCCGCAAATTCCACTAGCCGTTCGGTCGCATCAGGCCGCCGATTCAACAGCACATCTTCAACATGCTCCAATAAATCTGCAGGAATGTCTGAGTAGACGCCCAGTTGCCCGGCATTGACAATACCCATGGTCATGCCAGCCTGGACAGCGTGATATAAAAACGCGGTGTGTATCGCTTCACGAATCGGCTCATTGCCACGAAACGAAAATGAGACATTGGACACGCCACCGCTAATCTTGGCATATGGCAACGTCTTCTTGATAATCTTGATCGCCTGAATAAAATCGAGCGCGTAGTTATTGTGCTCTTCGATACCGGTGGCAATAGCAAAAATATTGGGATCGAAAATAATATCCTCTGGCGCAAAATCGGCTTGTTCGGTCAGCAGCTGATAGCTGCGTGTGCAAATCTCCACTTTACGCTGCTGGGTATCGGCCTGCCCGCTCTCATCGAAGGCCATGACAATCACTGCTGCCCCGTAACGGCGCGCCAGCCTGGCATGGTGCAGAAACTCTGCCTCGCCTTCCTTGAGGCTAATGGAATTGATAATCGCCTTACCTTGCACGCATTTGAGGCCGGCCTCGATCACCGTCCATTTACTGGAATCCAGCATGATCGGCACCCGGCTGATATCCGGCTCGGCGGCAACCAGATTGAGAAAGGTCACCATCGCTTTCTGCGAATCGAGCATCGCTTCATCCATATTGATATCGATGATCTGCGCCCCGTTTTCCACCTGACTGCGCGCAATGGCCAGCGCTTCGGCGTAATTGTCATTGAGAATCAGGCGTGCGAAGGCTTTGGAACCGGTCACATTGGTACGTTCCCCGACGTTCACAAACAGCGAATCTTCGTCGATATTGAGTGGCTCCAGTCCGGACAACCTCAGTTTCTTGGGCAAATCCGGCAGCTTGCGGGGCGGCACACCATCTATGGCCTGTGCAATGGCAGCGATATGTGACGGCGTTGTCCCGCAGCATCCGCCCACGATATTGACAAACCCTGATTGCGCGAAATCCTTGATCAAACGCGCGGTATATTCGGGCGTTTCATCGTAACCTGTCTCCGCCAGTGGATTCGGTAACCCCGCATTGGGATGCGCGCTGGTATACACTTCGGCCACATTCGACATCTCCTCGACATAAGGACGCATCAATTCCGCGCCCAACGCGCAGTTGATTCCGACCGACAGGGGTTGCACGTGGCGCACTGAATTCCAGAAAGCTTCCGGCGTCTGCCCGGAAAGATTGCGTCCCGATGCATCGGTAATCGTGACCGAAATCATCACCGGCAGATAAATGCCATGGGTCTCAAAATATTGATCGATGGCGAACAATGCTGCCTTGGCATTGAGGGTATCAAATATGGTCTCGACCAACAGAATATCCACCCCGCCATCGACCAGACCACGCACCGATTCGGAATAGCTGTCGACCAGCTCGTCAAAAGTAATTGCACGGAAGCCGGGATCATTGACATCGGGTGAAATGGAGGCCGTTTTGGTGGTCGGGCCGATCACCCCGGCCACAAAGCGGGGTTGACCGGGCGATCGGCTCTCCATCGCCTGGGCCTCTTCAAATGCCAAACGCGCACCAGTCAGATTGAGCTCATAGACCAGATCCTGCATGTGGTAATCGGCCATCGACGGCGCATTGGAATTGAAGGTATTGGTCTCGATGATATCCGACCCGGCTTCGAGATAGGCGCGATGAATCGAACGGATCACGTCCGGTCTGGTGAGCGTCAGCAAATCGTTATTGCCCTTGAGATCGTGCGGAAAATCCGCAAAACGCTCCCCCCGGTAATCCGACTCACTGAGCTTGTGGCTCTGGATCATCGTCCCCATCGCGCCATCCAGCAAGAGAATCCGCTCAGCAAGCAATTGTTTAAGCAAAGCCGTACGTTCATGCATTGTCATAAAAAACCCTTTAATTTAGCTTTCTCAGCCGGAGACTGGCCGGCACGCGCAGACTGTGGGCGCTGATCAAGACATCATGCTCCACCGGGATATGTCTATTGCCAGCTATCGCCAGACAACCCTGGATCTGCCAGATCGTGAGTCTTCACTGCATCCAGCACACTTGCAAGCCAGCATAAGCAATTTCTGCACAGGGTGAATTTATGTTGTTGACGCTTGATGGATTGTTAGCCGAGAAATGTAGGTTTAAAAATTGTATTCAAATGTAACGTTAATCAGAAGCCATGATAGACAGGATCTGGTTCTGGAGAAAACGGCTGGAAATGCTCGAACGCCTTCCAGCCAAAGCGGTATCGAATTCCCGGGTACGGCATGCCACCCGGCGTACTGGGCGGTGATCGCTCCATTTTTCACGCCGCTCACCCTAACAACCTCAGCTGGATAAGATTTAGCGGTAGATTGGCTTTTATTCTGGCAAGACGCAATACGGCATCATGACATTTGAATGAGTCTTTTTGCTTCATGCTTTCAGTCCTTTCCGCTAACGGTCAACCGGGGTTTTCAGGTTTACATATCACTCAGGGAAGTTGTTGAGTTGCTGACGCATGCGATTCAGCGTCTCTTCTCTCCCAAGTAGTTCCAGGACCGCATCAATGGCGGGTGTCTGCGCTTCGCCGGTCACCATTACGCGCAGCGGCATGGCCAGATTTGGAAATTTCAGGCCATGTTGAGCAACGGTTTCCTTGATCTCACCATGAATGACCTCCCGCTTCCATTCAATCGCGGCAAATTGACCGATTAAATGCTGCAGTACCGGATAAATCCCAGCCTTGAAATGGCGTGATCTAAGTTCTTCGGTAGGCTCGATTGGTCGGAAAAAATAAACCGCTGCATCAGCCAATTCCTCGATGGTGCTCACGCGCTCTTTCAATAAATGCATAATCCTGGCTAAATCAAGGTCACCCGCCGAATCGCATCCTCTTGCTTTCAGAAAAGGCATGACCAATTCCGCCAAACGCACATCATCTGCCACTTTAATATATTGCTGATTCAGCCAGCCCAGTTTTTCCGGATTGAATTTTGCAGGCGAATGATTAATTGCAGCCAGATCAAACCAATCTATCAACTGTGCACGACTGAAGATTTCCTCGTCTCCATGTGACCAGCCCAAACGCGCCAGATAATTGATCAGCGCTTCCGGCAAATAGCCTTGATCGCGGTAATGCGTCACAGAAACCGCTCCATGCCGTTTGGAAAGGCGCTCACCATCGGCCCCTAGGATCATTGGCACATGTGCATATTCAGGAATGGACGCACCCAGCGCTTTCAGGATATTGACCTGCCGGGGCGTATTATTGACATGATCATCACCCCGGATGACATGCGTAATACCCATATCCAGATCGTCGAGCACCACACCAAAATTATAGGTCGGCGTGCCGTCGCTTCTCACCAGCACCAAATCATCCAGCTCGTGATTGGCCACAGCGACTTTCCCCTTGACCAGATCATTGAACACCACATGCCCTTCCCGAGGTGTTTTCAAACGAATCACCGGCTTGACCCCTGCTGGAGGAGACTGTTTGCTGTCACGCCAGCGCCCGTCATAACGGGGTTTGAGGCCAGCCGCGCGCTGCTGTTCCCGCAAGATATCGAGTTCTTCCTTGCTGGCATAGCAGTAATAGGCGAGATTATGCTGCAGAAGTTGTTCAGCGACTTCCTGATAGCGGTTCAGGCGCTGCATTTGATAATAGGGCCCTTCATCATAATCGAGACCGAGCCAGGCCATCCCATCGAGAATGGCTTGTACAGATTGCTGGCTGGAACGTTCAAGATCGGTATCCTCTATTCTCAGAATGAATTTTCCACCCTGGTTGCGGGCGTATGCCCAGGAAAATAGGGCGGTACGTGCACCGCCAATATGAAGATAGCCAGTGGGACTGGGAGCAAAACGCGTTCTTACCATCAGCTTAGAATGAGATTGGAGTTTAGAAAAATGCAGTAGAGTAGTTTACTTAATTCAGGAGGCGCTGATCATTGTTCCATGGAAACTGCCATGCGAAAAAGACATCATTGAAATAGACGACAAAGCCATTCATAATTGGGGTATTCGCTTCAGAAGCACATTTCGCCCCTATCATCCGTTTGTTTCCGTCCAACATAGCCGTCACCTACTCTCAATGTTCTGGCAATCTATCTCGAGGCTGCGCCCTGCCTCGATGTCGGTCAGGCAGGACCACTCTGCACCTGCAAACAGCTTACGCCTTTTTGCCATTATGGATTATTTTGTCTCATGACCATTATGTTAACATGAACGGCAGAATTTCTTTTCACTCCTCCGCGCGCAGGGGTGAATTCGACATGTTTCAGCCACTGTAATTGACCTTGCGAACAACGCCACTCCCGCTATGATCTATCTATTGAATCAAACTCGCGTCAGCATCATATGATTAACACAATGACTCACATAACTGCATTTCTAGCCTGCCCCGGGGATTGATCTGGTGAATGTTTTTTATGAAGAAGCCGGAGGCTTCAAGGTTGGCGGCATACTTGCCGACAACACGACCTCGCTACAAATTGAAGCCATGCATGGCAAGCGTTCGAAAATCAAAGCGGCCGCAGTGCTGCTGCGCTTTGAAACGCCGTCTCTGTGCGAATTCATGCAGCAGGCACAAGAGATCGTCGATGACTTGGATGTAGATTTCCTCTGGGAATGTTGCGAGGAAAATCAGGAATTTACTGGCGCCGATCTGGCGACCGAATATTTTGGCCGCACGCCCAGCCCTGTGGAAATCGCTGCCATCATGATGCTGCTGAACGGCCACCCGATCTATTTCCACAGAAAGGGGCATGGCCGCTACAAGGCCGCGCCACCGGAAATCTTGCAGGCGGCGCTGGCCAGCCAGGAAAAAAAACGCTTGGCTGCAGAAAAACAGGCAGGCTATGTGGAGCAATTAACGACCTTCAAGCTTCCCGATGCATTCAAGCCGCTCGTGAACGATCTGCTTTACCGGCCCGACAAAAATACCATTGAATGGAAAGCGCTCGAGTCAGCCTGCAATGCTACCAAATTGAGTGCACCCAAACTGCTGAAGGAATGCGGCGCAATTCCGTCAGCCCATGATTATCATTTCAATCAGTTCGTGTATGAGCACTTCCCGGAAGGGACCGCATTTGATCCGCATGCTGCAGATTTCATCAGAACCGACCTGGAAGATTTACCGTTGGCAGACGTCACGGCATTCAGTATCGATGATGCAGCCACCACTGAAATCGACGACGCGTTCTCAGTCACCCCGCTGAGCTACGGCAGTTTCCGGATCGGCATCCATATCGCTGCACCCGCATTGGGCATCACGCCGGGATCCCCTCTCGACCAAGCAGCTGCCAGACGTTTATCGACGGTCTATCTGCCCGGTCATAAAATCACCATGCTGCCCGAGGAAGTGATTCAGCATTACACATTGGGGGAATCACGCCACTGCCCAGTGCTTTCGCTTTATCTCAATGTTGCAGATGATTTTACCGTCACCGAGACGTTCAGCAAGATCGAAACCATCCAGGTATCCACCAATTTGCGCCACGATACCCTCGAACAGCATTTCAACGAGGACACGCTCAGGGACAACCAACTGGATTATCCCTTTGCCCATGAACTCCGGCTGCTCTGGAATTTTGCCTGCAAAATGGAAAAACTGCGCGGCAAGGAACAGGATAGCAACAGCGATAAAGTCGATTACAGTTTTGTTGTCGAGCAAGATCATGTCATGATTTTCGAACGCCGCCGTGGCGCACCCATCGACAGAGTGGTGTCGGAACTGATGATTTTCGCAAATGCCGAATGGGGCAAACAGCTTGCGAATGCGGGGCTCGCGGGCATTTATCGCAGCCAGGGTAACGGCAAGGTCCGAATGAGCCTCTCTCCCGCACCGCATCAAGGCCTGGGCGTATCGCAATATGCCTGGAGCAGCTCGCCCATGCGCCGTTATGTCGATCTCATCAACCAGCGTCAGCTGATCGCGTTTGTATCCGAAACGCCTCCCCCCTACACCCGGGACAGCGATGCGATATTAGTCGCCATGCGGGATTTCGAATTGGCTTACGCAACTTATGCGGAGTTTCAGCGCGGCATGGAGCGTTATTGGTGCCTGCGCTGGCTATTGCAGGAAAACATCCACATCGCTGATGCTGTTGTCATCAAGGAAAATCTGGTTAAATTTGATCGCTTGCCATTGACAATCCGGGTTCCCTCACTACCGGACCTAGCACCCGGGACAGCAGTCACATTAGAAATTTCACAAATCGATTTAATCGAGCGCTCGTTGAATGCCATGTTTCGCGGTAAAAGTGAAAATTGATGCCCCATGTTGCATACGGATATTGTGAATGATTCAGCTCGGCAGCATCGCAGGATTTATATTGCACTGCTGCTGTCCCTGATACTCCATGCATTTGTCCTGCTGAGCGTATCGTTCAAGCTTTCCGAGCCAACATCCACCAAGGTAGCCAAATCGATAGATGTGATTCTGGTGAATAGCCGATCCGGGCCCAAACCGGTTGACACCCATGTGTTGGCCCAGGCCAACCTCGACGGAGGCGGCAACGTTGATGAGGACCGGCATGCCAAAACGCCGCTTCCGGTCTTGCCCGGCGTCAAGCCGGAGATCGAGCTCGCCGAGGCCGAGCAGAAAACCCGGCTGTTGGAAAAAGAAGTCAAGAAGCTGTTGACAGCGGCTGAAAACGCAACCGCTGTTGTGCAAACACCCCCTCAGTCCAAACCTGTGCAAGCACAACCCACCAGCCCGGATAAAGATGTCGATTTGCTGCAACGCAGTCGCGAAATTGCTCGCCTGGAAGCACAAATCGCCAAGGAGCACGAAGCTTACCAAAAGCGTCCCAAGCGCAAATTTATTGGCGCGCGCACGCGCGAATATCGTTTTGCCCGCTATCTGGAGGACTGGCGCCTCAAAGTCGAGCGCATCGGCAACCTGAATTACCCGGAAGCCGCCAGGAAAGAGAAGCTTTACGGCAGTCTGCAACTGACGGTAGGCATCCGTTCTGACGGCAGCCTGGAATCGATAGGCATCGACCGCTCGTCAGGCATACAAATACTGGATGATGCGGCCATCCGGATTGTCAGGCTCGCTGCACGCAATGGCTTCGCCCCCTTTCCTCCGGACATTAAGCGCGATACCGATATTTTGCATATTACCCGCACCTGGGTCTTTTCGCGGGCAGACAAGCTATTGAGCAAATGAACCGGTCCAGCCGCCAGATCCCCATGCATTTTGTATATTCCGACATGTCCAGCTGAGGCCATCAGAATGACTGATACTTACGCCGTCATCGGCAACCCCATCAAACACAGCCAATCGCCCTTCATTCAGCATGAATTTGCACGTCAAACCGGCCAGATCATGCGCTATGAAGCCATCCTGGCAGCGCTGGATAGCTTTGCTCAAACAGTCAAAACCTTTCAGCAGCGAGGCGGAAAAGGTATGAACATCACTGTCCCTTTCAAGCTGGAGGCCTATGCACTGGCCACTCAACTGACCGATCGCGCCCAAGCCGCGCAAGCTGTCAACACTTTCAAATTTGGGGCAAACGGCACGATTCTGGGCGACAATACCGATGGCGCCGGATTAGTCCATGATATCGAATTCAACCTTGGCATTCCGATCGCGGATAAGCGTATCTTGCTGATGGGTGCAGGCGGCGCCGCCCATGGCGCTATTTTGCCGCTACTTCAGCAACACCCCGCGTTACTGGCAATTGCCAATCGCACCCCCGCCAAGGCACTCGCGCTACAACAGCAATTTGCTGGTCACAGCAGCATTGCGGCCGGCCATTACCAGGATTTTGCCGGAACGGATTTCGATATCCTGATCAACGCCACCTCAGCCAGTCTGCAAGATAAGCTGCCCCCCCTGCCAGCGGGATTGTTTAAAACCACTGCGCTCGCTTACGACATGCTTTACAGTAGCAAGCTCACCCCGTTTCTGATATTTGCCCAGGCCCAAGGGGCTCAGCACTTGGCAGATGGAACAGGTATGCTGGTCGAACAGGCAGCCGAGTCCTTTTTCCTGTGGCGCGGCATCCGTCCAAAAACGCAAACAGTTATCAAGCAGCTCCGGGACAAGTTGCACCATGCCTCGTGAGTGCTGCAAAGGTCCCCCGCCCGTCCGCGCACCGTTCAGGCTGGCTCAGCCGATGGCTGCTGCGATTAGTGCTATTTCTGCTGGCGGGCATTCTGCTCTACCAAGTCTGGTTCCTGCTGCATATTGTTTACTGGCGTACCCATAATCCCGTTTCTAGCGCTTTCATGGAGAATCGGCTGGCTGTTCTGCGTCAACAGAATCCTGATGCCGGGTTGCGTCATCAGTGGGTGACCTACGCACAGATTTCGGATCATCTCAAACGCGCGGTGATCGCATCCGAAGACGGCCGGTTTCTGCAACACCAGGGATTTGATTTCGATGCCATCCAAACTGCCTGGAAAAAAAACCTCAAACAACGCAAATGGGCGGCCGGTGGCTCGACCATCAGTCAGCAGCTAGCCAAAAATCTGTTTCTATCGGATAAAAAAACGCTATGGCGCAAACTCCAGGAAGCGATCATCACCCTCATGCTGGAGAAATTGCTTTCAAAACAGAGGATCCTGGAAATCTACCTGAATGTTATTGAATGGGGAGAAGGCGTATTCGGAGCCGGTGCCGCTGCGCAGCACTACTTCGGAATTCCGGCCGCATCTCTTACCACCAGACAGGCAGCCTGGCTCGCGTCAATGATACCCAACCCACGTTACTACGATGCCCACCGCAACGCGCCGAAACTACTCGGCAAAACGCGCATCATTCTGGCGCGCATGCCTGCTGCCAAGGTTCCGTGATAGAATATTTTCGCGTAAACCACCAGATTCTCTGTTGCTGGTGTTCTGTACGCTCTTGGCTAGCTGCCATATGGCATCAGCTTCCAGGAGGCTATCCGAGAATAGCGATCGTAGCAGGGCGAAGCTGACTGAGCGGGATTTTTCGATCATTTGAGGTGAATAGTGGTTCTATTCAACGAAAAGGATCGAAAAATCCAGCCTGGCATGGCAGGTTCGTCCGCGGTAGATCAGTCTATTCTCGGACAGCCTCCTAGCCTGACAAGCAATAATAGTGAAGCGCGCTGGATCATGCGACAAGAGCACAACAACAAGATCTGCCGCATGGATGCCAGGGCACAAATTCCCTGGATGTAAATCTCGCCATCCGGCACACGCAGCAGCATCTATACCGACGCGCCCGGTACAAGCATCACAGCGCATGCTTTCTCCACTGGCCCCTAATCTCGACGACTACTGGTTTCTGTCATGACAGCAGAAAATTACGAAAACGAAAACCTGGAAGACAAACTGCAAAAAGTCATTTACTTGCTGCACAAATACAAGCTGGTAGACGGATTAGTGCGCCTGCAAGATACGCCTCGCCCGGATTTGGTTGAATCCGTCATACAAAAACAGAATCTCGCCAGTTTGCAGAACATGCTTGACAAGCTGCACCCTGCCGATATTGCGTATATTCTGGAAGCGCTCCCACTCGATGATCGCTTGATTATTTGGGGACTGGTCAAGGCAGAGCATGACGGGGAAGTCTTGCTCGAAGTCTCCGACGCGGTCCGCCAAACACTGATCGAGGACATGAATAGCAAGGAACTGGTTGCTGCGGCGGAACAGCTCGATGCCGACGAAATTGCCGATCTCGCACCGGATCTGCCCAGCTATGTCATGGAGGACGTGTTCCGCTCGCTGCCCATGGAGGAGCGCGAGCATTTGCGGGCCGCCATGTCCTATCCCGAGGATGCAGTCGGCGCATTGATGGATTTCGATGTCATCACCGTGCGCGAGGATGTGCGCATAGAGGTCGTGTTGCGCTATCTGCGCCGGCTGGGCGAGCTCCCCGATCACACCGATCAATTGTTCGTGGTGGATCGCGACGAACACCTGAAGGGCGTTTTGCTGCTAAACCAGTTATTGGTCAGTGATCCGGAGACGGCCGTGGTTGAGGTCATGAAACGGGAAATGGTCAAGTTTCACCCCGATGACAAAGCCGAACAAGCCACACAGGCCTTTGAACGCTATGATCTGGTATCGGCTTCGGTGGTCACGCCCGATGGCAAGCTCCTGGGCCGGGTCACGGTCAACGCAGTCATTGATTTTATGCGTGAACGCGCTGATTATGAAGCCCGGAACCAAGCCGGCCTGAGTGAAGAAGAAGACCTGTTCGCCCCGATCTGGAAAAGCGTCCAGAACCGCTGGGCATGGCTTGCCATTAACCTGGTGACAGCATTCATCGCGTCGCGTGTGATCGGTCTGTTTGAGGATTCGATAGAAAAACTGGTGGCTTTGGCCGCATTAATGCCCATCGTCGCCGGGGTTGGTGGCAATTCGGGCAATCAAACGATCACCATGATCGTGCGCGCCATTGCGCTGGGCCAAGTCAATCAGGACAGCACCTTCAAATTAATCACCAAGGAAATCGGTGTCAGCATCGTCAATGGCATCGTTTGGGGAAGCGTCATTGGGTTTATTGCCTATATCATTTACCAGAATGCACAGCTGGGCCTGGTTCTGGCGCTGGCCATGCTGCTGAACCTCCTGCTGGCGGCGCTGGTTGGCGTGCTCATCCCATTGGTACGCAA
This sequence comes from Nitrosomonas halophila, assembly GCF_900107165.1. Lineage (GTDB taxonomy): Bacteria > Pseudomonadota > Gammaproteobacteria > Burkholderiales > Nitrosomonadaceae > Nitrosomonas > Nitrosomonas halophila. The sequence goes on along the minus strand of NZ_FNOY01000021.1, from coordinate 8,548 downwards.
GCAGCTCGGGCGCGATCCCGCTCTCGGTTCGAGCGTCATGATTACCGCGGTAACGGACAGCGGCGGTTTCTTCATCTTCCTGGGACTGGCAACATTGTTTCTGCTGTAAGGGCTCGTTAATGAATAACTTGGGCATACGCTCTGCGCTCGGACATGTTGGCATTCACTGGTTTGCCTGTCGGCTCTCTACAGGCTTGCCCGGGAAAATCGACAAATAAAATTTGTAGGCAAGATGCGGCAACAGCACAGAGAGCGGCATGCGCAGCCAATGGCTGCGCCAATAAAGCCACAAGCGGGCAAGGCCAGCACGCCTTGAAGGCTTGTCCGGATCCAGAGGCAGCAAAGCCAGCGGCACACAAGCACGCATCACTCGGCGCGCCAGTCTGCCCGGACGCTGATGCAACTTTTCTTCCAGTCCCGCCGGCAGCGTGGCTTGAAAAAGCAAGCGGCTGAAATAAAGGCCATAAAACAGCGGCCGCCCCAGACCGAGTTGGTTGGCGCGGTCCACCAGCCTTTGCCAGAACAGCGGCTGTCCGTTGCCAAAAAACTGTAACATTTCGTGAAAATCCAGCAAATGCCGCAGATCATCCAGCAACTCGTTGTTCTGGAATAGATTGAGCGCACAATGCAAGGTCATATCTTCCGGGCATAGCACATACCACCCGCCTTCCACCGGAACGGCCTTCTGCCTGAAATCGGCAGCATTCAGTTTAAGCTTGCCCAGAGGCGAAACCAGCGTATGGTGGATATCCACCTCGGTTTCCCGCTCCCGGTGCACAAAGGCGGGCAGCTCATGGCTCCACTCACGATAATAACGCTCGTCATAGGCCGTCAGATTTTGATGATGTCGCCAGCCTTTCTGTAGCAAGGTGGCTTCGATTCCAGGCAGACTGTCCTTGGGTGCCAACAGATCCACATCTGCGAACAGCCTGCCACGGGCGATCGGCAAATCCGCCAGCAGGTAGGCCATGCCCTTGAGCACGATGAGGGAAGACGCATCATCCTGCAGCGCCAACTGGACACGATTCAACTCCCAGCGCGCCAGTTGCTGGAATTTCCGGGCCCGGATCAAAGCGGAGCGTATCAGATTGGCTGCACGCGCCGGAATCACCTCCAGCAAATTGTGTTCGTCAAGTCTGACTGCCAGGTAGCCGAGCAGCTTCACACGCCGGGCCAGCCGCAGCAGCAGCTCCCATTCCTCGATACTATAAGCGGCGAGCGCCCGAGGATCACGCAGGGCTGCCAGCAGCAGTTGATGGTGAGCGGAGAAATACTCAGTCATCGGTCAGCCGGTCGAGTGCTGCCAGGGCACTGTCGAAATCGGAATACACCAGCCGGCGGCACTCACAGTTACGCACCAAGTGGGCAACGGCATCGAACGCGCTTTCCCCCAGCATCTCGTAATTGAAGGCATTGCTCGCCAGCAGCAGAAATGCTTCGGAACGAGGCAGCGATTCCAGCTGCAGCGCGGCATTGGGCACCCATTTCGGAAACACGATCCAGCGCGCACGCGCGGGCTCATGCATGCGTGCAATACTTTCTTCAGGCGGGCGCACATGCGCGACTGTGCCTTTTTGTGTGCCGTGAATTTCCGGCCCCAATACCGCTTCCGGCAGAAATTTGCGAATGGCATCGATGGCCTGATTTTTGAGCGGCATCAGCCGGGGAATCGGCATGAATTGCGCGGATTGCGGCGCCATCAACCCAAATTCATCGGAAAACAGGCGGTAACCACGATGCATCAACGCCGCGCATAACGTCGTCTTGCCACTTCCGGGCCAGGCTGGCAGGAGCAGGACATGGCCGTTGCGTTCCACTGCCGCGGAGTGAAACAGCAGCAGATGATTGATACGCAGGGCGATGGCCAGATTGATTCCCCATTCCAGGGTCGGCAATGCGTGCGCGGCCGGCGCGGGAGGAAACGGCGCCTGATTGTCAACCAGGAATCGAATCAAAGGTGTGAGCGGACGCCGCAGGGAATGTTTGGGCACCACCTGGGCATGAAACTCGGCCAACTCACCGTCCGCCAGCGGATACCATGCATACAAGGCATGAAGGTTCTTGGCCAGTGACTTGAGTTGGGTCTGAATACGGATATTGAATGGGCCGATTCCTACCCGCAATCCCTCGCCAGCCAATCTGGCCCGGAATTGTCCGAAGGAAAGTTCACCGATCCTCACAAAGGCGTTTTCCAAGTACGGGCGATCAGTCCCAACGCCTCATAACGCTGCAAGGTGACAGCAATTTGTTGCCGGAAATGTGTATTGGCCTGCATGGAAAAAGATTCAGCCAGTTTCATGCAAATGGTATCAAGTGTTAGCGGCGCCTGGTCAAGCAAGACCAGGATTTGTAAGCCCATTGCATTCAGAAAATGCGTTTTTCCAGAGGCTGGCTGGAAAACGGTATACTCCTGATCCCAATTTTCTATTCGCAATGAGGAAAAAAGGACCGAATACCAGTGATTCATAGTGCCAGAACTCCCATTCCGGATTCATTAGACCTTCTATATTCTTTGCAGCAAAGTCAGTACAACCAGGAATCAAGAAGAGTGCATTTACTTAAACTCCATATGCTTTAATTCAACTCAGGTTGCTTTATCCGACTTAAGTCTCAAGCTACGAATATTTTTTGTTCACAAGCATACTGATTAGAGATCAGTAGAAAACCCTCTGCCTTGGAGTGAATTATAAGCGCTAACGGAGATCAGTATTCCGCTCCTCGGCTCATCCAGGGTTCCAAGGCATTCCTCAACATTCTCTACAAGCTCTAATTGAGGAGAATCGCCTAAATCATATTTACCTGACGGATCCAGATCAGCATTATGCGCACAGATATATTGATCACCAATTTTCGCAGTTTCGCTATCCACTGCTGCCCCAACAAGATTACTCGTCCGTGCCAGCGCCGCACCACTATGCAGCGTCATGATAACTGGAACCGCGACCGTGCCTTTCAGTAATTTTCTTCGAATCGGCTGGGGGGTGTTGTGGATCTGGTCATTGGCCAAACTCTGATCTGATGGTTCCTGCATTTTCTTGTCTGACATGTCTGTCACCTCTCGCGCAAAACTTCGGGGAAAATGGAAGTTCATTAGTATAACAACCTGCTACAAAAGCGAAATAGTTTTCATAGCACCTGCTTAATAGGCAAGCATGATCCATGCCAATCCCAATAAAAAGGTTTTATATCCGTAAAAACATGAAGATAAGGAACCAGCCTTCCTTATGCCAGACCATCCGCCACAAAAAGTGTAAAAAGTCTCGACATTCTTCGTGGCCGGTGTGCCTGACGGATCCAGGCAGAGGTAACAAGTCGCTATTGTACGCGCAGCCTTATCCATGGCGAACAGCGAATTCAGGCTGAATACCCCTGCTATTCCACAGGGTCGACACGCCAAACTGTTCCTGAAAAACACACTCACTTCCTGACTCCTGCCCGATAAGCCATATGATACAGCACCGGCAAAACCAGCAAGGTCAATGCCAGCGAAGAAAAAACGCCGCCGATCACCACCGTGGCCAGCGGGCGCTGTACTTCTGCGCCCACCCCAGTTGCCAGCGCCATCGGAACAAAACCGATTGCATCGGTCAGCGCGGTCATCAGCACCGGGCGCAGCCGTGTCAGCGCACCCGTCTGCACCGCCTCTGTCAACGCAACGCCCTGCTGGCGCAATTCACGAATGAACAAAAGCATGACCAGCCCGTTCAATACCGCTATCCCTGACAAGGCAATGAATCCAACCCCGGCGGAAATGGATAGCGGAATATCGCGCATCCACAAGGCCAATACCCCTCCCGTCAATGCAAACGGCACACCGGTAAATACCAGCAACCCGTCCCGGAAATTGCCGAACATGCTATAGAGCAGAATAAAAATCAGCCCCAGTGAAATGGGCACAACTATTTGCAACCGCTGCGCGGCTGAGAGCATTTGCTCGAACTGGCCGCCCCAGGTCATCCAGTAGCCCGGGGGGATTTGCATACTTTTATCTATCAGGCCCTGAGCTTCCTTGACGAAGGAGCCAAGATCCCGCCCGCGCACATTAGCGGTCACCACCACGCGTCGCTTGCCATTTTCCCGGCTAACCTGGTTGGGGCCCTGAACAATCTCCAGCCGCGCAACCTCCCCCAGCGTGACAAAAGCAGTCAACCCGGTTTGCGCCAGCTGGCCAACCCCGATCACCTCTGACCTTTCGACCTGGACCGGCAAACCGATCGGCAAATGCTTGAGAGTCTCGATATCGGCCCGCAGCGACTCGGGTAGCCGCACCTGCAATTCAAAACGGCGATCCCCTTCAAAAATCAGGCCGGCATGCTTGCCGGCGACAGCAATAGATACCGCGTCCTGCACATCGGCAACATTCAAGCCATAGCGCGCGATACTGGCGCGGTCGACATCAATCGACAATACCGGCAAGCCCATCACCTGCTCGACCTTCACGTCGGCCGCGCCCGGCACAGCCGCAAGCAGCGACTCGACACGAGTTCCCAAGGCAAGCAACTGATCAAGATCATCGCCGAATATTTTGACGGCCACATCGGCGCGCACCCCGGCGATCAGTTCATTGAAACGCATCTCGATCGGTTGCGTGAATTCATAATTATTGCCCGGCACCTGCAGAACCGCCTGCTCCATCGCCTGGATCAGCGCATCCTTGGTGCGATACTGGCCGTTCCATTCTGCCTGCGGCTTCAGCATGATAAAAATATCCGCCACACTGGGCGGCATGGGATCGGTTGCGATTTCCGCGGTGCCAATCTTGGAAAAAACGCGCTCCACTTCGGGAAAGGACTGGATGGTCTTCTCGAGCTCGTTCTGCATGGCAATCGCAGTCGAAAGACTGGTGCCTGGAATGCGGATCGCGTGCAAGGCAATATCCCCTTCATTCAGGCTGGGAATAAATTCACTGCCGAGACGCGTCGCCAATAACGCTGACAGTACGATTGCAACTAGCGCAACGGTAATGGTCAGTCCCTGGTTGCGCATCACCCTTTCGAGCATGGGCTGATAACCGCGTTTGCAGCACACGACAATCCAGCTTTCCCGCTCGGACACCTTTCCGGTCAGGAAAAGCGCAAGCGCTGCCGGCACGAATGTCACCGACAAAATCATCGCACCCAGCAATGCGATCACGACAGTGAATGCCATGGGATGAAACATTTTGCCCTCGACACCGCCAAGGGCGAAAATTGGCAGATAAACAATCATGATGATGATCTGCCCATAGATCAGCGCACGCCGCGTCTGCCGGGTTGCCGTGAACACCAGCGCCAGCCTTTCTGCCCGTTTCAGGCTGCGTCCCAGCCGGGCTTGCGCCTGTGCTAGATGGCGAATGCTGTTTTCGACAATCACGATCGCGCCATCGACGATAATGCCGAAATCGAGCGCCCCCAAACTCATCAGATTTGCACTGACCTGGTTGGCGACCATGCCGCTAAACGTAAACAGCATCGATAATGGAATCACGAGTGCGGCGATAACCGCTGCCCGGATATTGCCCAGAAACAAAAACAGCACGACAATCACCAACGCGGCGCCTTCGATCAGATTGAAGCTGACCGTACGGATCGTGCCATCCACCAGTTTGGTCCGGTCATAAACCGGCCTGGCGACAACGCCGGCCGGCAGCGTGCGATTGACTTCCGCCAGTTTCTCGGCAACCGCGCGCGCGACGGTCCGGCTGTTCTCTCCGACCAGCATATGGACCGTACCCAGCACGACCTCATCGCCATTCTGGGTGGCCGCACCCGTGCGCAACTCCTTGCCAATCAGGACCTCGGCCAGATCCCTGATATGCAGCGGCGTTCCCTGCCTGCTGCCTAGCGTGATCTCGCCAATCTCTTCGAGATTGGCAACCTGCCCCGGCAGGCGCACCAGATACTGCTCACCCCTTTTTTCAATATAGCCCGCGCCGAGATTGACATTGTTACGCTCCAATGCGGTAACGATATGCTGTAGCGTAATCCCGTAGGCGATCAGTTTTTCCGGATGAGGCGTCACATGAAATTGCTTGACATACCCCCCCACGGTATTGACCTCGGTCACGCCTGTGACCATGCGCAATTGCGGGCGGACGATCCAGTCCTGGATCTCACGCAAATCGGTCGGTGTATAGGCCGTGCCATCCGGCTTGCGCGCCCCCTCCAGGCTTTCGATTGTCCACATGAAAATTTCACCAAGACCGGTAGAAATCGGTCCCATTTCCGGCTCGATACCGGGTGGCAAGCGGCCTTTCGCTTCCTGGATGCGCTGGCTGACCAATTGACGGGCGAAATATACGTCGACCGCATCCCGGAACACCACCGTCACCTGGGATAGCCCGTAACGCGACAACGATCGGGTATAGTCGAGCCCGGGCAATCCGGCCATGATCGTCTCAAGTGGAAAAGTGATCCGCTGCTCAACTTCTATCGGCGAGTAGCCTGGCGCGGCCGTATTGATTTGTACCTGGACATTGGTAATATCCGGCACTGCATCGATCGGCAGTCTTTGATAATTGTAGACCCCCAGCCAAGCCATCGCCAGCACTGCCAACAGCACCAATCCACGATGCTCGATTGTCGCTTGTAAAATGCGCTCAAACATGCGCGCCAGACCCAGTCCGCGAACAGCCCCAGCGCAATGAACCGCTGCACCATGATGCAGCTGGCAGGGACAGGCCGCTGCAATTTGTTGCTTCAATGGTCATGCGCCACCCCCGCCTTGACCAGCTCCGCCTTGATAATAAAACTGTTGCTCACCGCATAGCGCTCGCCCGCGGACAACCCCGAGATCACCTCGACCATCTGTCCATCGCTGCGTCCCAGTTTCAGTGGACGCATTTCAAAGAACTCGCCATAACGGCCAAATACCACCAATTGATCCTCTATTCTTTGCAGGGCAGCCAATGGCACTGCCAGCGGCACTGCGATGTCCTCATCCAGCAAGTCTGCCTTGACAAACATGCCAGGCCGCCACGCCTGGTCGTGATTATCGAGCTCCACGCGAGCGGTGGCAGTGCGCGTCAGCTCATCGAGCAGCGTTGTGATATAGATCACTTTTCCTGCGCGCACGAGTTGATGCGCGTCAGCGTGAACAATAGCGCGCTGTCCCACGTGGATCCGGTGCAGATCCCTGGGAAAAACTCTGATGGCCGCCCAGATCGTAGATACATCCGCGACAATAAAGACGGTTTTGTCCGCCTTCACCGCTTCGCCCGTGACCACTGCCTTATCGATGACAATGCCGCCGATCGGAGAGCGAATTTCGTAGCGCGCCAAATTCTTGCCGGACAAACCGGATTCCGGTCTGACGCCGAGCGCCTGCAAACGCTCGGCAGCTAGCTGCGACTCGATCCGAGCTTCTTCCCATTGCTGTTTTGCGACCAGGTAATCCTGCTTGGCGGTTATTTTTTCCTGCCACAGTTGCTTTTCCCGGTCGTGGACCGTCTGTGCCAATGCCAGGCGCTGGCGGGCAACCAGATACTGACTGCGCAAATCGGCCAGCATGGCGCTTTCCATGATAGCCAGCACTTCGCCTTTTTTAACCGCCTGTCCATGATGGCGCTCGACCGCCACGACCATGCCCGGCAATCGCGGCACAACATGCACAATCGTATGCTCGTTGAAAATGATTTCACCTGGCAAGGTGACGCGGGGCTGAATGACAGCAGACCCTGCGGCTGCCAATTCAATGCCATTGCCATGCATCGATTCATCGCCCATCTGCACTCGCCCTTCAACCTGACTGTAACCCCAGCGATAACTTGTATCCTGCCATTCGGCAGTGATAACCAACTCAAACGAGTGCGGTTCTTCGACTTCGTCATCACTGATCAAATAATTGTCTTCGGGTCTGAAAGCGTAGAGTTTCGCCGGCTGACCAAGCCGCATCAGCGCAATCGTCACTTGCATGTCGGCAGGCGGCAATGGCTGGCCCTGATGATAGGGATAGAGCCTGAAATGTGGATAAGCAGCCGTTTCATGGATAATCAGCTCAAGGCCGATATCATCCTGCACAAACAGCCTCCCGCCCTGCGGGCCCGCCATTGCTGCAGAACCATCCTCCTCACCGAATTGCGGTCGCTCAGCAGTACCCGGTAAATCAGATTCATTCCAGGAAATGATCCAGACCCCCAGCAGGACACCGACCATGATGGTTGCCAGAATCGGCAGGCTGCGCCTGACGTTCATCCCCGCAACCTCGACAGAGTCTGTCATGACACGAGGCGCCCGCACTCTACTGGCATGCAGCGCAGCCTGTGCCCCAAAAATCCATGCGGATTGGCTTGCAGCCGATTCACTTTAAATATGAAACTCGATTTGTGCATGTGTTTGATGAAAATACGATATGCCTCTATACAATTTACAGCAGGATGTATGAAGCCCGGGACGAGCTCTCGTCAGCGCCATGGCTGCTGCCGCAATACTACCTGCAGGGTGCATTGCAGGCGCCGGGATATCGCTGCATGTTATTTTATTAGTCCGAAGTAAGGTTAAAACCACCGCCTTTAAGGCGGTAAGATTTATCTTTTAAAATTTTGGACGTACCATGATGCTAAAAGTAGGGG
>NZ_FNOY01000038.1 GCF_900107165.1 Nitrosomonas halophila | reverse complement strand
TTCGAGACCTCAGGGTGCAACGGCTTCCCCAGAAAACGCTGTTACTTTACAGTGTTGAGCAAGTTTGCTGCTCACTATTAATATACAAGGGTGCACTTGTGCACCGGCTTTTTCTGTGTAAAAAAGGGCTGCTGGGGACCGGTATTTGACTGCAATTCAAACCACGAATACACACGAATAGACACGAATGATGACAATCACTTCGGTTGTGTTTCAACCGTAATTGGGCCGGTTATCACCCCTTCACCCCACCACATGACACAATCCCTGCGCGCATCACCACCAATTCATTCGTGTCCATTCGTGGTTCCCCCTGCCGCCCCTGCTCTGTTGTAAAGTCTTTTCCATTTGTTCCGATATTCCTATAGGCTTGCAAAGCGCCTCTGGGACGTTTTCGGGGGCGCATGCGGGTTATGGCAATGCAGCCGGATGGATGGATCGGGCTGGCATTTTTTGGGTTTGTACAGTCATGCAGTCCTTTCATATATAAGACCTAACAGGAGTTGATGGTGATTCCCTTTCCTGTCAAACCGGTGGCGATTCCGGCTGTTCTGCTGGGGGATGTCGGGCCGGTCAAGCCGGTCAGTCCGGCGCAGGCTGCGCCGGATGCCGTTCAGTCGGACCCGTCCACTTTCGTTCCGGGCCAGAAATATGTGGCGCGGGTCGAGGCGCGGTTGAGTAATGGTTTATCGGCCGTTAGCATCGAAGGCAAGTTGCTGCATATGCGGTTGCCTGCTGCGGCCACGCCTGGCAGTCAGCTGGAGCTGACCTTGATCACGCATGCACCGCGCTTGAAATTTCTGCTGCCCGGCCATCCGGCCGGTGGCGACAATCCGGCGACATTCAGCAGCATCGGCAAATTTATTTCGCAGTTGCTCAGCCAGGTGTCATCGTCCTTCAGGCCGGTCGTGAAAAGTGCCGCACCGCTGTTGCCGGCACCGCCGACCAGCAGCACGCAGTTGCCGCAACCGCTCCAGCAGGCCGTGACCCAAAGCGGATTATTTTATGAAGCCCATCTGGCCAACTGGATCGGTGGCAAAACCAGCTTGCAACAGATCCGCCAGGAACCACAAGGCAGGCTAGCGCCGCTCGTGACGGCGGGCGAGGTGGCGGGCAGCTCGCCGGTTGCATCGCAAACCCTGCCGCTGGTACAGCACCAGCTGCAGGTGCTGGAAACCGGCTTGATACAATGGCGGGGCGAAATATGGCCTAATCAGACTATGGAATGGGATATTGCCGAACACCCGCCGGAGCACGCTGCCAATGAACCGGCAGACAGCGCATCCCGCTGGCAGACCCAGGTGCACCTCCAGCTGCCGAAATTGGGCGCGATCACCGCCTTGCTGACCATTGACCGGCAAGGCGTACAGATCAAGCTGGACACCGGCGCACCGGCGGCCGCAGCCCACCTCGATCTGGCACGCGCCGCACTGACCACCGCCATGCAGGCTAGCGGGCTATCCGTTCAAACCCTGGAAATACAGCAAGATGACGCATCCCGATCCGACCCACCAGACTGAACCACCCGCCCAGACTGATCAGCATCCAGCCCAGAGCGCGGTCGCGCTGACCTATCGCGACGGCATGCGCGCGCCCAAGGTGGTCGCCAAGGGACGGGGGCTAGTCGCCGAGGAAATCATCCGGCGCGCGCAGGAAGCCGGCGTCTATGTGCATGAATCCAAGGAATTGGTGGCGCTGCTGATGCAAATCGACCTGGATGACCGCATCCCGCCGGAATTGTACGTCGCCGTGGCCGAGCTGCTGGCCTGGCTCTATCGCCTGGAAGCCGGCCTGGAGCAGTAACCCGCTAGTCGCCATATAGAAAAAAGCAAGGCCGTTGGTGTCCAGTGAGCGGCTTTGTGGGAACCACGAATGGACACGAATAGACACCAATGATTCGGTGGCAATGCTCACATGAGTTGAGCTCTATCATGTGGCGGGGCAAATAGGCGAGGACTGGCCCAGTTACGGCTGAAACACAATCGAAGTAGCTTGCATTATTCGTGTTAATTCGTGTCCATTCGTGGTTTTGGCCGTAGGGTGCACCCGTGCACCATCAAACACCCGGCCCCCAGCAGCCCTTTTTTACACGGCAGAAACCGGTGCACAAGTGCACCCTACGCCCTTTGCCGACCGCCACCGGATGGGGGAACCACGAATGGACAAGGCAACTTGCAAAGACTGTGGCGGTCATGCGGCTGTCAGAATTCGTCATCGCGGGTAAATTGGCGCATTTGCTGTTCGAGCCGGGTGATGTAGCGTTGTATCAGCGCGCGGGATTTTTCGGGCAAATCTATGAATTCGCAGCCGGCGCGCTGGGAGGTGTCGCCATTCTTGAGGACGGTGGTATAGATGCTTCGGATCTGAATGGTGGCCACGATCATGCCAAATTGCGGCATATCGATCTGGCAGTTTTCGAATACTGTGCCGGGAGTCAGCTTGAGCTCGGCTTGCGAATCGATCAATGCTATGCCACCGCAACTGATATCGGACAAATTGAACAGGGCGGTTTCCTTTCCTTTTTTTTGCGGCAGCGGAATGCTGCAGGTAGCTGAGTGGGTAATAGGCGTCATAATTCGATAGAAATTCCGTCTTTGTATCCGTAACAAGCTAGCGGGGATATCTGCCCTGAAAGCACTGCGGCCTTCAAATTGCACCAGCGTCAGATTGGTGCAATTGAATTCGATTCTGATCCGGTTCTGGGTTGTGACGCAGCGCAAACTGCCCACTCTTTGTGCCAATTGATTGATGATTTCGTCGGCACCGTAATCCATTATCAGCATTTTCTTGGCCGGATCCACCGCCAGAATGCTGGACAGGATAAATTGTTTGCTGCGTTCAAGATGGAGCGTAATGGCCGATTTTTCCTGCATGATGGCGTTCAGAATGAACTGAATTTCGACCGGAGAAGCGATGCTGAATGCTTCCTCCTCCTGGTCTGATTCCAAAGTGGAGAATTTTGTCATTTTGGAATGTGATTGAAGTGCGCTCATAGTTTTCCTTGTTTACCGGGATTTAAAGTTTTCACACCTGCATATTCATGATTTCCTGGTAGGCGGTCACCAGCCGGTTGCGCACCTGGATCATGGACTGGAACGAAATATTCGCTTTTTGCAGAGAAATCATCACTTCATGCAGCTCGATATCCGGTTTGCCCTGGACAAATGACTCGCTCATTTGCCCGGCGGTCTGCTGCACGCTGTTGACCTGATCGACCGCCGATTTGAGCAACTGGCCAAAATCGGCATGGGCGGGCGCCATCGTCGCCGGCTGCGTGGGCGGGCTGCCGGCCGCCTGTTCGGAAGTCGATTTGATTTGGGTGATGATCTGGTTGATGCCTGTGAGTGAGTCCATGTTGTCTCCGATTGCTTTCAACACTGGGCGAGCCGGTATTGTTGCAGTTTGTAACGCAGGGTACGCTCGGATATGCCGAGCCTCTGTACGGCCAGTTTGCGCGAGCCATTGACGGCCGCCAGCGTTTGCAAAATATGCTCACGCTCCAGCGATTTGATATCGCGCATGGGTGTGGGGTCGGCGGCCGTGGCCGCAGGCAATACTGGATCGGGCGAACCGGCAGGCAGATTCAAATGCGCGGCCTCGATTGCGCCAGTTGCCAGAATCATGGCGCGCTGGATCACATTCTCCAGCTCGCGCACGTTGCCCGGCCAGGCGTATTGCTGCAGGCGCTCGACTGCGGATTGGGACAATGTGCAACGGGTTGAACCGGTTTGCATCGCCCGGTCGAGAAAGCGCTGCGCCAGTGGCACGATATCCTGCGGGCGTTCGCGCAGGGGCGGTATCTCCAGCGGAAAGACATTCAGCCGGTAATAAAGATCTTCGCGGAATTCCCCCGCATGCACCTGTTCGAGCATGGTGCGGTTGGACGTGGCGATTAAGCGGATATCCAATTTCACGGGCTTGCGCCCCCCGACCCGCTCCACTTCGCGTTCCTGCAGCACGCGCAACAGTTTCGCCTGCAGGCCGAGCGGCATTTCCGAAATCTCGTCGAGCAGCAAAGTGCCGCCCTCCGCTTGCTCGAACTTGCCGGCCTGGGATTGCATCGCGCCGGTAAAAGCGCCCTTTTCGTAGCCAAAAAGCGTAGCTTCCAGCAGGTTCTCGGGTATGGCCGCACAGTTGATCGCGACAAACGGTTGTCCCGCGCGCGCCGAATGCCGGTGGATATAGCGCGCCAGCACTTCCTTGCCGCTGCCGCTCTCGCCCGTCAGCATGACGGTTGCATTCGATTGGGCCACTTTCTTCGCCAGTGACAGCAGCGCATGGGTGCGCACATCCTCGGCCACCATTTCCGATTGTGCATCCGCAGGCACCGGCAGCAGGTAACGCTCGACCTGCGCCAGCAGGCTTTTATGATCGAACGGCTTGAGCAGGTAATCGCTGGCACCGGCACGCATCGCCGCCACCGCCTGGCCGATTTCCCCATAGGCGGTCATCAGCACCACCGGGATCTGCGGATAATCGCGCCGGATGGCTTGCAGCAACGCATGGCCATCCATCGGCCGCATTTGCACATCGCTCACCACCAGGCCGACCGCTTGCGCTTGCAGCAGGCGCAGCGCTTCTTCCCCGTTGGCGGCCGCCAGTCCCTGGTAGCCCGCCAATCTGAGCGTGGTATGCAAGGCTTCCAGCAAATCCGGATCATCTTCCACCACTAAAACAGGCAAATTCTGCATTTTTACGACCTTTTATTGTTAGACCATTGCACCGCCCCGGCCACAACCTCGGCCTGCAGCGTGCGCGGCAATCTGACCGTGAAGCGGCTGCCGGCGCCTGGCGCCGACTCCACTTCGATATCGCCATTCAGCGCGCGAATCACGTTATGCACGATGGCCAGGCCCAGCCCGGTGCCTTCGGTGCGGGTGGTGAAGAACGGCTCGAACAAGCGCGCCTGCAAGGCCGTGTCGATGCCGGGGCCGTCATCACTGACGGACAGCACGACTTCATCCTCGCCGGCCGTGCAGGCCAAAGTAATCCGGCCACCAGGCAAGGATGCCTGCATAGCATTGTCGAGCAGATTGGTCAGCGCGCTGCACAATGCTTCGTGGTTCACATGCAGGTTGACACCCCTGCTGTGATCCTCAACGCGGAACTGCAGGCCGCGCTGCTGCATCTGCGGTGCCAGCGCGCGCTGCAGTTCGTTCAGCAGTGTGGGCAACGCCACCTGCCCGGCCGGTGCGGTCTCGCCTTTCACGAATTGCAGCATGTTGCGTATCAGCTGTTCCAAGTGATGCAGCCGCTCTATGGTTTTAGCGGCAAGACCGCGCCGTTCCTGAGCGGGCAACGTTTCATTGCTCAGGTGGCCGGCATACAGCAGGGCCGTGGACAAAGGCGTGCGCAGTTGATGTGCCAGACCGGCGGCCATTTCACCCATTTCGGCCAGCCTTTGATGACGCAGCGCGCGCGCCTGCATGGCATGGGCGTCGGTAATGTCATGAATCAGCAGAATGCGCGCGCTGGATGTTGCCGACTGACTGCTTTCGATGCGGACCCGGCGCAATCCAGCCGGGTCACCTATGCCGGCATACCATTCGCCGCATACCCCGGCCGGGCCCAAGCGCTTGTCCGCGATTTGCCGCCAGGGCAACCCCAGCAGGGGTTGACCGAGCAGGCGCACCGCCGCCGGATTGACGCGCTCGATGCGCTCAGCGGCATCCAGCGCCACGACACCGCCGGGCAAGGCGGTCAGCAGCTGGCTGAGTTGCTGCGACAACGCCTCTTTGGCGGCCAGCTCGCGCTGCAACTCCCCATTGGCCACCGCCAGCTCCCCGGTCAGGCGGGAAACCTGCTGCTGCAATTCGCGGTAGACGCCGGAAAGCTGCGTGGAAGCCTGGCTGAATACCGCAAAGGCCTGGCGCAGTTGCTCATGGTCAGTTGTCAGAGTGGCCGCATCGTCAGTTTTCATGAAGGAAACTTGTCTGCATTATCGATGTGGAGCAGCTTAGCACCGACCACTGCCCTGCCCAGTGCTGAAATAACGCGAGCAAATTCGCCTTATTCAAGCGTTTAGTATGCACGAATAGCCTGATAATCCTGATATCCACCCGGCCTTTCCGCGATCGGCATGTGACGGTCCCGGCTGGTCAGCAACATCCTTCGGACAGAATCAGTTAAGCAGGAGAAAGTTTCGTGGCGACGGCCCCCAAAGAAACAGAGGCGAACACTCAGCCGAGCACCCAGCCGGACAGTCCGGATCAGCCGAGCAGTCCGCTCGACAGAATCAGACAATTATCGGCACAACAAAAACTTGGCTTGATGGTGGCCGCGGCCAGCGTCATCGCGCTGTTCGCGGGCACCTGGATCTGGAGCCAGGCACCGGATTACCGCGTGCTATATTCCAATGTCTCCGATCAGGATGGCGGCGCCATCATCGAGGTGCTGCAGCAAATGCATATTCCCTACCAAATCTCGGCTGGTGGTGAAGCGATTCTGATTCCGAGTGATCAGGTGCATGAAGTACGCTTGCGCCTGGCCAGCCAGGGATTGCCCAAAGGTGGCCTGGCCGGTTTTGAAATCCTCGAAAACCAGAAATTTGGCTCCAGCCAGTTTCTGGAACAGGTCAATTATCACCGGGCGCTGGAGGGTGAACTGTCCCGCTCCATCCAATCGCTGTCGGCCGTACAGAGTGCACGGGTGCATCTGGCCATTGCCAAGCCCACCGTGTTTACCCGCGATCGCCAGCCACCCAGCGTCTCGGTATTGCTCAATCTCTATCCGGGGCGGGCGCTCGGTGCCGAACAAGTGGACGCCATTGTCC
Organism: Nitrosomonas halophila; assembly: GCF_900107165.1. Lineage (GTDB taxonomy): Bacteria > Pseudomonadota > Gammaproteobacteria > Burkholderiales > Nitrosomonadaceae > Nitrosomonas > Nitrosomonas halophila. The sequence goes on along the minus strand of NZ_FNOY01000038.1, from coordinate 20,648 downwards.
ATCTGGTTTCCAGCAGTATTCCCAATCTTCCGGTCAGGAATGTGACCGTGGTCGATCAACAGGGCAATCTGCTGAGTGGTAAAAAGAACGATGATCCGGACAGCGGACTGGACGCCACCCAGCTCAAATATGTGCGGGATCTCGAACAAAATTTTGCGCGCCGCATCGAGGCCATCCTGACGCCGATCACCGGCGCGCCCAACGTGCATGCGCAAGTCACGGCGGATGTTGATTTCTCCCGGATCGAACGGGCCGAGGAAAGCTACCGGCCGAACAACAGCGCGTCGGAAAACGCTGCCATCCGCAGCCAGCAGAAATCCGAATCGGTCTCGATTTCGCAGCCCGACGGCGGCGTGCCCGGCGCGCTTTCCAACCGTCCGCCTGCCCCGGCGCAAGCGCCTATCGAGCTGAGCGAAGAAGACGGTGAGGCCGCCGATCAGACCATTCCAACCGATACCCGCAAGGAATCGACCACCAATTATGAAGTGGATAAAGCCATTTCCCACACCCGCCAGTCGAGCGGCCGCATCAATCGATTATCGGCGGCGGTCGTGGTCAATTATCGCAGCCGTCTGGATGAAGAAGGGCAGTTGATCAATGAACCGCTGCCAGCCGGCGAAATCGAGAAAATCACTGATCTGGTCAAGCAAGCGATCGGTTTCGATGCGCCCCGCGGCGATACCCTGACGGTGACCAACAGTCAGTTCAGCCTGCAAGCGGATGACATGCTGGAAGAATTGCCGTTCTGGCAGCAACCGGAAACCATTCAGCTGGCCAAGGAAATCGGCAAGCAATTGCTGATCGCCGCTATTTTTCTATACTTCCTGCACAAAATCCTGCAGCCCTTCCTGAAAACATTGCTGCCGCCACCGCCCCCCTCGCAAGTCGCAGTGCTGACCGATGAGGAGGAAGCCGCCCAGCCGGAACTGCTGGCTCTGGCTGCCGCCAAGGAAGAAGCATACGAAGAGAATCTGCAGAAAGCCAAGCTGCTGGCGGCCAAAGAACCGGCCATCGTAGCCAACGTCGTAAAAGGATGGGTATCTGGCAATGGACAATGAAGGCGTACTCAAAAGCGCAATCCTGCTGATGTCTCTGGGAGAAGAGGAAGCCTCCCAGGTTTTCCGCTACCTGGCGCCCAAGGAAGTTCAAAAACTGAGCGAAGCCATGGCCAAGCTGAATGATGTTCGGCGCGACAAGATAGCCGGCGTCCTCGAAGAATTCTTTGAGCTGGCGAGTGAAAAAACGTCGCTTGGCCATGATTCCGCCGATTACTTGCGCAAGGTCCTGACCAAGGCGCTGGGCGAGGACAAGGCGGCCAATCTGCTTGACCGCATCAACCAGGGCGGCGACACGACCGGGATCGAAAGTCTCAAGTGGATGGACGCAGCGGCCACGATGGAATTGATCAGGCATGAACATCCGCAGATCATCGCGACCATTCTGGTGCATCTGGAACGCGATCAATCCAGCGCGATTCTCGCCCTGTTCTCGGAACGGCTGCGCAACGATGTCCTGCTGCGCATCGCCACGCTCGACAGTGTGCAGCCGGCCGCGTTGCGCGAATTGAATGGTGTACTGAGTCAATTACTCTCGGGCAACGACAATATCAAGAAACCGCGCATGGGCGGCATTCGCACCACTGCGGAAATCCTGAATTTCATGCCGACCTCTCTGGAAGAAAGCATCATGGAAAACTTCATGCAATACGATGAGGAAATGGCGCAAAGAATCATGGATGAAATGTTCGTCTTCGACGATCTGATGGATGTCGACGACCCGGATATCCAGCTGCTGCTTAGGGAAATTCAATCCGATACCCTCATCACCGCCCTCAAGGGCGCCAAGGAGGATTTGCGCGCCAAGATCTTCAAGAACATGTCGCAACGGGCTGCCGAGATGCTGCGTGAAGATCTGGAAATGAAGGGCCCCGTGCGCATTTCCGAAGTCGAGGCCGAACAGAAACTCATTCTCAAGACCCTGCGTCAACTCGCCGACGATGGGCGCGTCACGCTCGGCAAAAAGGTTGAGGATGGCTATGTCTGAGAACGGCTGCTGCCGCATCCCAGACATGCCATTTAATTTCACACATGATTTGATACAACGCTTCACCGCCCGCATTCATCGAGGATAGACACATGAACGCAGCCGCCGTCATTCCAAAGAAAACACTCACTGCCTGGGAAAAATGGGAAATAGGCGATCTGGAGTCGCCCGAAAACCGGCAACACCCTGAACCGGCGCAACCAGCTCCTCCGCCATCCCCCCAGGAAACACCGGCAGCGCCCGCAGCCTCGGCAGCGCCTGAAGCACCCGAGGCCGCCAAACCCCAGGCAGACACGCCTGCCTTGCCCACTGCCGAGCAAATCGAACAAATCTATCAGCAGGCCCGGGAGGAAGGCATGCTGGAAGGCTATCAGGCGGGCAAGGCGCAAGCCGTGCAAGAGATCGAGGCGGAAGTTGAGCGACTCCAGACACTGTTGAGCGCTTTCGAACAGGCGCTGCACAAAATGGATGAAACCGTTGCGCAGGATTTGCTGACCTTATCGATCGAACTGGCCAGAAAGATGGTGGGACGGGCGCTGCAAGTCAAACCGGAATACTTGCTGACTATCGTTGAAGAGGCGCTGCAGCAGCTGCCGGCCCAGTCGCGTTCTCTGCACATTGCGCTGCATCCCGATGATGCGGCGCTGGTGCGCGAACATCTCACGCGCCATCTGTCGCATGCGAAATGGCGGATTGTCGAGGATGCGCATGTGGCACCCGGCGGTTGCCGCATGGAATCCGCTGGCTGTGAGGTGGATGCCACCCTGCCCACCCGCTGGCAGCGGGTGCTCGCCCCACTGGGCAAAACACCCGACTGGCTGGTATGACAAACGCTCACGCATCCGACCATACCGCACGCTGGCTCGATTTCATTCAGAGCTGCCGGCACCTGGCTGAAGCGGTCCACCCTCACCTGGTCAGCGGCACGCTGACCCGCGTAGCCGGTCTGGTGATGGAGGCGACCGGGCTCAAGCTGGCGGTAGGCACCAGTTGTACCGTGCTGCTCCAGAATGGTCACCCTGTCATGGCAGAAGTGGTTGGCTTCTCGGGCGAACGATTGTTTCTGATGCCCTCCAGTGATGTCTACGGCCTCGCGCCAGGCGCGAAAGTCATTCCGGCGGAATATATCGGCACGCCTCCCCGCATCGGCGTCAGGCAGCACCCAAGACGGCGCGCGGCCGATCGCGCCAAACATATCCATGTTGGTCCGGCACTGCTCGGCCGGGTGCTGGATGGGACGGGTGAACCGCTCGATTCGCTTGGTCCGCTCCATTGCGAACAGAGTGTGCCGCTTTACAGCCGCCCCTTCAATCCCTTGGAGCGCGCGCCCATCGAGCACACACTCGATGTCGGCGTGCGCGCCATCAACACCCTGCTCAGCGTCGGACGCGGCCAGCGCATGGGCTTGTTTGCCGGCAGCGGGGTCGGCAAAAGCGTTTTGCTCGGCATGATGGCACGCTACACCAGCGCCGATGTCATCGTCGTGGCATTGATCGGCGAACGCGGCCGTGAGGTCAAGGAATTCATCGAAAACATTCTCGGGCCGCAGGGCCTGGCGCGATCGGTGGTGGTCGCCGCGCCGGCCGACACTTCCCCGCTGTTGCGCCTGCAAGGCGCCGCCTATGCCACGGCCATCGCCGAATATTTCCGGGATGAAGGCAAGCATGTGCTGCTGATCATGGATTCACTGACACGCTTCGCCATGGCGCAGCGTGAGATCTCGCTCGCCATCGGCGAACCGCCTGCCACCAAGGGCTATCCACCCTCGGTCTTTGCCCGCTTGCCGCAATTGGTGGAGCGCGCCGGGAACGGCCGGCCTGCCAGCGGCTCGATCACCGCTTTTTATACCATTCTGACCGAGAACGATGATCCCAACGACCCGATCGCCGACAATGCACGCGCGATTCTCGATGGGCACATCGTGCTTTCCCGGCAATTGGCCGATGCCGGCCACTACCCCGCCATCGATATTGAATCCTCCATCAGCCGGGTCATGGCGAATCTGGCCCCGCCCAAGCAAATTGACTGGGCGCAACGATTCAAGGGGCTGTACGCCCGCTATCAGCGCAATCATGACTTGATCAGCGTCGGCGCATATGTCGCTGGCAGCGACCCGCAGCTGGACCAAGCCATCAAACTGTATCCCGCACTCGAATCATTCCTGCGGCAAGGTATGTTCGAACAGGAAAGCCACGCGGACAGCATGCAAAAATTTTATGCCCTCCCACTGACGACTTAGGATGCTTGCATTATGGCCACTCTTCATTCACTCAAGCGACTGCTCGAACATGCCCAACAGCAGCTGGATGATTCCGCAACCAAGCTGGCCAGGCTGAATCTCAAACAGCAGGAATCGGAAAAAACCCTGAAGCTGCTGGTCGATTACCGCCGCAGCTATCAGAACCGGATCATGGCATCGGCGGAGGACGGCATCGACCCGGTCGAATGGCGCAATTATCAGGCGTTCATCGGCAAACTCGATACCGCCATAGGTGAACAGCAAAAAGTGGTTGCGCGCTCACTGCAACATACCGCAGCCGGCCACGCCGAGTTTCATGCCCATCGCCGCCGCTTGAAATCCTATGGCACGCTTGCCCAACGCCATCAACTTGATCATGCGGCACAACTCTCCAAGCAGGAACAGCGCCAGCAGGACGAGCACACCACCAATGGAATCAGCCACCGTTCGCGGTCACGCTGAACGCCCTGACAATCATCCGACCATGGATCAGTATTTTTTTATTCATGGCATGAAAATTGCTTGTTTTAAAGCAAATAGAATACTCTAAGGATAGCCATGCTCAATTTACCCACTCTTCCGAATCTGCCGACCCTGCCAGGCGAATCGCCGAACGCACCCACGCTCACCCCCCTGGCTGCGGCCGATCCATTGTCCGGCCAGCAATTTGACAGTGTGCTGACTAGAACATTGGTCGAAAGCTTGCTGCGGGGAGATGATCCGGAGACGGCCGATCCCATTGCCATGATGGAAGCACCGATTGCGGCAGAGATTGCAGACATGGCATCCCTCACACAGGAAGCGCTGGCCGAACCTGCGTTTGCAGCGCTGCCGGCGCTGTTAATCCGCACAATCACCGGAACCGAACAGGCCGGGCCGGACAAAACCGACGCACCTGTTACGCCCTCCCTAACCGACAACCTATCGTCGCTGGCTGCGCTACCCCAGAAACTTGCTCAGCCGCCGGTATTGACCCATGTCGGGCAAGCAACCGGACAGGCAGAGAGCACCAGCTTCACGACTTATGGCAGCCATCCGGATCAAAGCACCACTGCGGCAATTTTTGCCGATAGCGGCAAAATCTTGCCGCCTTCAACCCCACCGGCAGCTGGCATGAGCGGCCCTGTTACACCCTCGCCGTTAGGCACTTCTTCTGCCGCACCCCCAGCAGCCGTCAGCGTTCCAGTCGCCACTGCGTTTGACAGCCCCGCCAGGCCAAATGAATTTGGCCAGAAAATAACCTGGATCGCCACTCAGCGATTGCAATCCGCAGAGTTGAAACTCCATCCAGCCCATCTCGGACCGATTGAAATCATGCTGCAACTGTCGGGTGAACAAGGCGCGCAACAAGTGTCGGCACAGTTTGCCTCACACCATGCCGCAGTCCGCGAAGCGATCGAGGCCAACCTACCCAGATTACGGGAAATGATGGCCGAAAGCGGGATCACGCTGACCGACACCTCGGTCAGCGCGCAGACCTCCCAGCAGCACGCGGACAATGGTCATCACCAGACCCCACCACGCCAGACAACCCCTGATTTTTCCGATGATTCCAGCAGCCAGCCTGCCACGCGCCAGCTCTCGGTCAGGCACGAAGGCATCATCAATACCTTTGCCTGAAAGTCCGCCCCATGGGCCTTACCTAGACAACCACGAATGGACACGAATGATTGAATGGTGATATTCACATGGGTTGAGTTTTGTCATGTGGCGGAGTGAATACGTGATAACCGGCTAAATTACGGTCGAAACGCAATCGAAGTGGCTTTCATTATTAGTGTGTATTCGTGTCCATTCGTGGTTAATTGCTAGAGCCATGAATGGGCGCCGGTGCCGGGCGTACCAAGAAAAAGCCCCCGGGAATTCCGGGGGCTTATACACCATTCATCCGCAGGATAAAATTAATTGTTGTCCAGCAATGGCGGTGGGTTGTAGCTGATGACGACGGTGGCCAGACGTTGGTTAAGGCCCATGACCGGCACAATCAGTATCTTCTTGCCGTCAACATCTGATTTGAGAGTGATTTTGCGTTGATTGAGCACATCTTTAGGATAAACGCTGGCGGCTTCTTCGTCTTCCAGTCTTTTATCCGTGGACACCAGCAACTTGCCCTCCTCGCTGATCAGTACCACCCGCTCCGTATCCTTGGTTTTGACCAGCTCGGTCAAATACTGATCGATTTGATCCAGGTTGTTGCGAATCAACTCACCACGGACAGCCCAGGCCAGCACTTGCCCGAAACGCTCTTCTTCTTTTTTATACTGACTGTCAGCATATTCGCGCGCTTTTTTGGTCAGCACCTTGCGCTCCATGTCGAGCTGCTGGGCCAGCTCAGCCTGCCCTCTTTCCAAGCGCGACTCAGCCTGGTTGACCGCGATCTGCTTCCAGGCAATGACCAGCAGCAATACGCCCAAAAACACCAGAATTGACCACATTGGCAGCTGCTTGTGCTGAATGTCAGCAAGCGGTGCGAATTTATTGCTTAGAATGTTGAATAATGATGCGGGCTTGGTCCATTCGATCTTCTCTTTGGATTGATCGCCCTCGTTCTGCGTGTGTTGATCCGACATACATTGCTCCTTTAATGAGTGACACGAATGAAAGGCGCTAATTATCCACCATTCCTTTTCCAAGTGAAAGCGGGCTGGCCAATATTTAGGGCATAACGGAAAAATGTGTTGCAATTTATACCCATTCCATACTGAAACTTGCCAAGTTACGAGTAAAATAACCGTTTCAACGTAACGCTTCCTCGCATCTCTGTCTGGCGGCAGGCTGTTATCGGGCATGGCGGCGAGCTGCGCAAATGAAACGTTAGTGATGCATTCAGAGACCCCGCCACGATCATCTGAATGCTCTCATAGGCATAACATTTATTGATCTGGTTTTCTTCGGTGGAACCCGCCACGCCCTATCGTCGTGGAGGTGGCGCACATCCCCCAGGAAAACGGAGATGAAATTTTTAAACAGGGAGAGCTACACTGTCGTGGAAAAAGACAATAAAACCTGGTCGGGACGCTTCAACGAACCGGTTTCGGAATTGGTGCAACGTTATACGGCCTCGGTCGGATTCGACCACAAGCTGGCCGAATATGACATTCAGGGATCTTTGGCGCATGCACGCATGCTGGCGGCCACGGGCAACATCTCCGCCGCCGATCTCGCAGCGATCGAGAAAGGCATGGCGCAAATCCGCGATGAAATCGAAAAGGGTGTGTTTGACTGGCAGCTCGAACGGGAGGATGTCCATCTGAATATCGAACAGCGGTTGACCGCGCTGGTGGGAGACGCCGGCAAGAAACTGCATACCGCCCGCTCACGCAACGATCAGGTGGCAACGGATATCCGGCTTTATCTGCGCGCAGCGATCGACGACATCATCGGCCTGATCCGGGCCCTGCAGCACGCCTTGCTGGATCTGGCAGAGCAACACGCCGACACGATCATGCCCGGCTTTACCCATCTGCAGGTCGCCCAGCCGATCGCCTTCGGGCACCACCTGCTGGCCTATCAGGAAATGCTGCAACGGGATACGCAGCGCCTGCAGGATTGCAGAAAGCGCGTCAACCAGCTGCCACTGGGCGCAGCCGCCCTGGCCGGCACAAGTTACCCAATCGACCGCGCAAGCGTGGCGCGCGAGCTGGGGTTTGACGGCATCTGCCGCAATTCACTGGATGCGGTTTCCGATCGTGATTTTGCAATCGAATTCTGTGCCTGCGCGGCACTGCTGATGACACATCTTTCGCGCTTGTCGGAAGAGCTGATCCTATGGATGAGCCCGGCATTCGGTTTCATCCAGCTCGCCGACCGCTTCTGCACCGGTTCCTCCATCATGCCGCAAAAGAAAAATCCGGACGTACCCGAACTGGTGCGCGGCAAAACTGGCCGCATCAATGGCCATTTGGTCGCGCTGCTCACGCTCATGAAATCGCAGCCACTGGCCTATAACAAGGACAATCAGGAAGACAAGGAACCGCTGTTTGACACGGTCGATACCTTGCGGGACACACTGCGCATCTATGCGGACATGCTCACCGGCCTGCACGTCAATCAGGCAGCGATGCGCCAGGCCGCCCTGCGTGGCTACGCCACCGCAACCGATCTGGCCGATTATCTGGTCAAGAAGGGCGTGCCGTTCCGGGATGCGCATGAAATCGTGGCGCAAGCCGTTCGTTTCGCGGAAAACAAGCGGTGCGACCTGAGTGATCTTTCCCTGGCTGAATTGCATCAATTCTCCAACGTGATTGAAACCGATGTGTTCCAGGTGTTGACGCTCGAAGGCTCACTCCAGAGCCGTGATCATCCCGGCGGCACTGCGCCCAGGCAGGTCCGGCTGGCGATCAGTCAGGCGAGAGAAGCGCTTGGATCCAGAGATAACGACTAGTTATGCAAACACATCCCCAAGCCAGCCCGTGCGTCATCGCCTCAGCTCCTGAAATCACCTTGCCAGCCCAAGCATGAAACGGCATTCATTGGATCCCCTCTCCGTCTCACCCTGGCCGGCCATCATGGCGCAGATTTCCGAGCAGACAGGCCGGACGTTTGCCGCGCAGCAGATTACACCGGTTGGCGGAGGGTGCATCAACCGCGCCTACCGCATACAGAGCGCAGACCAGCAGTTTTTCGTCAAGCTCAATCAGGCGCAATACTTGCCCATGTTCGAGGCCGAGGCAGCAGGGCTGGAGGAGATCTGCCATGCCGCAGCACTGCATGCACCGCAACCCTTGGGCAGCGGTTGCGGGGAGGATCATGCCTGGCTGATACTGGAATTTCTCGATCTTCGGGAACAGGGGGATGATGCCGCATTGGGAACCGGTCTGGCCAGGATGCATCGCCATACTTCGGACAAATACGGTTGGGGACGCGACAACACCATCGGCTCGAGCCCACAAATCAACCAACAAACATCAGACTGGATCGCATTCTGGCGCCAGCAGCGTCTCGCCTTCCAATTAAATCTTGCCCAGGCGAACGGCTATGGTGGTCGCTTGCAATCACTGGGCGAACAACTCATCGATGGCTGCCCGCATTTCTTCACGGAACCCGGGCCGCGCCCTTCCCTGCTGCATGGCGATTTGTGGCGCGGCAATTATGCTTTTGACGCCAGTGGGCAACCGGTCATATTTGACCCCGCCATTTATTATGGTGACCGGGAGGCCGATCTGGCCATGACCGAATTATTTGGCGGGTTTTCAAACGATTTCTATGCCGCCTACCGGGAGAGTTGGCCGCTGGAAGCTGGCTATCGCACCCGCAAACAGCTCTACAACCTGTATCATATTCTCAACCACCTGAACCTGTTCGGAGGGCATTATTTACGCCAGGCGGAAGCGATGATGGCACGATTATTGGCCGAAATTCGGTAGACATCGAACAACTCATTTCCGCACAATCAGGCAATACATTTGTGCCGGCAGCCATGCGGTTATGCTCAACGCATCCTGCTCATTGTCAAGCCATTGCCGGCGCAATAGAATTAACCCAAAAAAGTAGTAGAATCAGGCTTATTACTGTCCACAAGTTTTTCAGCACAGGGAGGCCTGCAAACAATCCAGTTTCCGGATCAGGTGAAATGAAAGGAAAGCCGCGTAAGGCCATTACGTGGCTTGCGCACGGAACCGGATTTTGCAAAGTATCCATCAACCAAACAAGGATTTTAAAATATGAGCGCATCTAACATCGTCAAGCACCTCGCCAATCTGGAAAAGCATCTCGCGGAAGAACATCCCGAGAATCCGGTCCTGGCCAGGGCCGTGCACAGCTTCCGGAATCTGGACCGGGTTGCCCAGGATCTTGGACTGCTGGGGCGGGACGAGTCTTACGCCACTTATGTCACCTGGTGGCCGATGATAGCCGTGCTGGGCACGTTCTCATCAGGCAAATCGACCTTTATCAATTCCTATCTGGGCATGCACCTGCAGCGCACCGGCAACCAGGCTGTCGACGACAAATTCACCGTCATTTGCTACAGCCGTCACGATGAGATCAAAACGCTGCCAGGGGTGGCACTGGATGCGGATCCACGCTTTCCGTTCTATCAAATCAGCCACAGCATCGAGGAAATCGCGGAAGCCGGACCACAGCGAATCGATGCCTATATTCAACTCAAGACCTGCCCATCGGAAAAAATCCGTGGCAAGATCCTGATTGATTCACCGGGCTTCGATGCCGACAGGCAGCGCACCTCCACCCTGCGCCTGACGCAGCACATCATCGATTTATCCGACCTGGTGCTGGTTTTCTTCGATGCGCGCCACCCTGAACCCGGGGCGATGCATGACACGCTCGAATATCTGGTCACCTCAACCATCAACCGTCCGGATGCCAACAAATTCCTCTATATCCTGAATCAGATCGATGTCACGGCCAAAGAGGACAATCCCGAGGAAGTCGTTTCCGCCTGGCAACGGTCACTCGCGCAAGCAGGACTGCTTGCCGGACGTTTCTACCGGATCTACGACAAGGATGCAGCCATTCCCATCGATGATCCACAAATACGGGAACGCTTCGAGAAAAAACGGGAGGAAGACCTGTCGGACATCGGTGCGCGCATGCAGCAAATCGAAATCGAGCGTTCCTACCGGATCGCAGCCATGCTTGAGCAAACTGCCGATGCCATCGAACACCAAGTAATCACCAAGCTCGAAAGCCTGCTCGACCGCTGGCGCAGCCGGGTGTTTCTGTTCGACAGCATCTTGTTCGGTCTGCTATTGGTGCTGGCTGGCACAACATTGACGCTGACGGATAGTTGGCATCTGCTGCAACAATGCATCACCAGCATCACCGCAGCAGAGCCTTCTTCCCTGTTTGGAGCTGCCCTATTCGTGGGGTTGGCGGGCTATATTCATCTTTCCATACGCGGCAAGGTGGCGCGCAGCATATTGAGCACGCTGCCGGACGAATATGGGCATGATCATACTGCCTACAGGCAGATCAGCCAGGCGTTCAGCAAAAGCACCGCAGGCTACCGCCCCATGTTTCTGAAGAAACCCGCTGGCTGGAATGGAACCAATCAGCGCATTCTTGCCGAGGTCAAGGAAGATGCGAATGACTTTATCCAGACACTGAACGATCAGTTCACCGACCCTTCCGGTCATCAAGAGGGAACAGAGGCAGCCGCCGAGCAAGCCACTGAAACCGATCAGCCTGCCACCCCGGCAGCTTGATTGGCACACCCTCCCATCCAAAGCTGCGCCACCTGCCATCGCCGGCTTTTGCCGGGACAGGTGGCGCTGTCAGCCCCTATCAGAATACAAGTGCCTAAGGCTGTCCGAGAGAGAATAGCGATCGTAGCGAGGGCGAAGCTGGCTGAGCGGGATTTTCTGATCATTTGAGGCGAATAGTGGTTCTATTCAACGAAAAGGATCGAAAAATCCAGCCTGGCAGGTTCGTCCGCAGTAGATCAGTCTATTCTCGGACAGCCTCCTAGATTTCATCCATAATCAGACCGGTTTGTCACGCCTTTGCCCTATTGCATGACAAAATTCACCCCATGTGGACGTCACCACTCAATCATTCGTGTGTATTCGTGTTAATTTGTGGTTAATTCAAACTAATAGCGGAGCAGGCCGCCCCGTAGGGTGCACTCGTGCACCGGCTTTTGCTGTATGGCGGCTGGCTGCTGTAGGCCGGGTATTTGATGGTGCGCGAGCGCACCCTACGGCCCAAACCACGAATGCACACGAATAAACAGGAGTCGTGAAGGAATAAGTGTGACAATTGGGCGCGTCTGGCGGGATGCAATGCAAGGCGAGAGGAGGAGTCATAGCAAGGCTATGGCGACGACGAGTAACGCCGCAGTGCGCCCGCCAGATGCGATCCAAATGTTACAGTTATTTATGAGCGACTCCTCAGTCTATTCCCGGACAGCCTCCTAGCAAGGCGGCACAGAATGGTCGCTGCCCCAGCCCAACCACCGTCTTGGCGAGGCCCGCAGGGCCGTGGCCATCCAGAACCATCGGCACCCCCGCCATCTCTGCCCGGACAGGTTGCTTGCACAAGTATTTATGGTGCACAAGTGCACCCTACCAGGCTCAACCCATGTGAACGTTACCGCTCAATCATTCGTGTATATTGGTGTGCATTCGTGGTTGCCCCAATAACGGCAATTTGGCACAGGGCTCCTTCAATCGATTCCGAGCCAATGAGCCAACCAGCTCTCGACAGCCGCTAGCTCATGTTCAAATCCCACGAGCAGCTCATGCAGTACGCCGGTTTGGCCATTTCTGCCGGCTTGCTCGATCTGTTCACACCAGGCACCAAGATTCAGTGCACCGACACTGCGCGCCGATGATTTCAGTTTATGCGCAAGTGCGCACGCCCGGTCGCATTGCCCGGTCTTACAAGCCTCATACAAATCATTTTGAATGCTCGCCAGCATGGCATGAAACTCCCGCAGAATCTCGTCGATCACCACCTGATCATCCCCGACCAGTTCCTGCAATAAACTGACATTCACCGCTTGTTTATTCATCTCCATCCTTTTCGCTTGAGGTCTGCCATTTCTGCAACATCTTTTGCAGGACAGCGAGCTGCACGGGTTTGGCAAGATAGTCGTCCATGCCTGCCGCCTTGCAATGGTCAATTTCCCCTTGCAAGACATTGGCAGTCAGTGCAATGATCGGCAGATGGCCGCGGTCTGTGCGCGCCTCTTCCGCACGGATGGCAGCACTCAGGGCGTAGCCATCCATAAGCGGCATATGCACATCGGTCAGTAACAACGCGAAATCGCCTTGCTGCCAGCGCTCGAGTGCTTCCTGTCCATTTTCGGCCATCTCGGCTTCGACACCCAGCAAGGCGAGCTGCCGCATAATCACTTTCTGGTTGATTGCATTATCTTCAGCGACCAACAGCGGTTTATCAAAGTGAAGCGACTGGTTATAGGAAGGCGCTGCCGCCCTTTTGCGCAAGGCTCCGATATCATCCTGCCGTTGCTCGGCTTTGATCACATCGGCAGCAATGGCCACAGTGCGCAACAGGCTGCTCCGTGTCAGCACATTGGCATCGATCAGAAAAATATTTTCTCCTATCTGCCTGGGGATTCGACGCCGGCCACGACTGAGAATGATCATGCGCACGGCTGAATCCGAATCCCGGGTTACCATCTCGCGCAACGCGCCAGGCGCAGCCATGCTGTCTGTATCAGGCCGCCATATCCATACATGATTGGCATCCGCCAAGCGATGCGCCCGAGCCGACTCGATATGCTCGACCTGCTGAACCCGCGCACCGGCATGAGATAAATAACATGCAAGATCGTCGGCCAAGGCAGCATCATCGCTGATTATCAGACAATTCAATTCAGCTAGCGATGGGGAACCGGCATTCTGGATGACAGCAGCTGATGTTCCGGCTTTCTGGACGGTCGGCAAGCGTGCGAAAGGCACCCGGACAATGAATGTGCTGCCTTGATCCGGTTGACTCTGAAGGGTGATCCGCCCGCCCATCATATCGGCCAAGCGCTGACTGATGCTCATGCCCAGTCCGGTACCACCAAAACGCCTGGTAGTGGAAGACTCGCCTTGTTCAAAGGGCTGGAACAAGCGCGCCTGAACAGTTTCGTCCATCCCGATGCCATTATCCACCACGGTAAAATCTATCCATACCCGGTTCTCCTCTTCAGCGGCAAGTGTGACCCGCACAGCCACATGCCCCGGACGCAGCTGTTTGCTGGAAAACTTGATGGCATTGTTGACGAGATTGTAAAGAATCTGACTGACTCGCAGCGCATCGCCTTGCAATTGAGCGGGGATCTTCGGATCAGTGAACAAGGTAAGCTGCACTTTCGCTTGCTCTGCCATATGATCCAGCAAAGCACAGACTTTCTCCGTCACAGCCTCAACCGAAATCGGTTCGAGTGTAAGAGACAACTTACCGACCTCGATCTTGGAAAAATCGAGTATGTCATTGATGATTCCGAGTAGGGCATGTGCGGATTCCCGGATGAGCTCAACCATCTCCACCTGTTCCTCTCGCAAATAGGTTTGCGACAGCACATCCAGCATGCCGATCACACCATTCATGGGGGTGCGAATTTCATGGCTCATCATCGCCAGAAAATTCGATTTCGCCTGATTGGCCGCTTCTGCCTTGTCGCGCGCGATTTCAAGATCGAGCATCATGCGCTTCTGCTCGCGCAGATCGCGCAATGTACCGGAAAAATACTGATTCCCTTCGATGCGGTATTCGCTCAGCGTCAGCTGAATCGGAAAATATTCTCCATTCTGATGCCGGCCCTGTGCCTCGCGCCCCATCCCAAAAAGATAGGGCTTTTCACGCAGGCAGCATCTCGCCGGGCTGCATTCCAACTCTGGTATGATCAGCGAAATATTGGCACCGATCAGCTCCGCCGGGCTGTATCCAAATGTTTTTCTGACGGCAGGATTGACCGAGTGTATCAGGCCGTCGTCATTGAAAGTGATCGCGACATCTTTCAGGTACTCCACCAGCGCATTGGTTTCTGCATTTTGCAGCCGGATTTCAGCTGTCCGCCGCCTGACCAACTGTTGGAGATGCAGTCCATAACCCAATGTATTCAACGCATACCCGCTGGCCAGCAGCATGATCAGCGTACTGAGCAAAAGCAATAGCGTCGAACCTGGGGTCCAGCCCGGTTGCAATGCGTTGAGATCCCACATCGCAAACTGCAGGCCAGAACCGGCGAATCCTTCGTATAACTGATACAAATAATCGGGCGCAACATCGGCGGGTACCTTGTGTGCGATCATCGACGCTGATGGATGCCAGGTCGCGATACCTTCGATGTGGAACGCAATGTTAAAGTGACTGGCTTTATCGATGAAACTGGCAAAAAACTGCTGCATTTCAATTTTAGCCACGGCAAAGCCAAGCAGTGTCTCATCAGACTTCATCTTTCCCTGGAAGCCGTCATCACCGCTATAAACAGGATAAATCATCCACCAGACCGGAGCATGCTGTTCAGTTAGACTGGCCGCCATTGCTTTGAGGCCCGTCTTCTCTGCGCTTAGCAATGTGCTGGCAGGAATATGTGTGGCAAGATTGATGCCATACAGAGAAGCGCCGTCGTGCTCGGGATAAATATGCCGATGAACATATGTGCCTGCCGCTTCACGCGGCGCCCAGGTCAAGACCCTGACCCCGGGTGGCAGTGTAAAAGAATGGTTAAAGGTGGCGAACTCGGAGGCTGTCACCAGCCTGCTGCTTCTGACCAGGCCGCTGATGGCACGCAGCCGGTCCTCGCTGTTATAAATGGTCTTTCTGATCTGGTGAGAAAGTTCGGTGGCATTGTCTTCGAACACCGCTCGTGCATTTTGTGCTTCGCTGCGATTGAATAAATAAATCCCCCCCAATAGCAGGATCGAGATCCCAAACAGCAGCACCACCGCGATAGCGATACGCCGATGCCAACCACCCTGGGCATCGTCACAGAACCGGATCAATATTACCGGGGCCAGCAGCGATACCCCGATCGTATCATGCACATAACCGGTAACCCAGGTTGCAAGCAGATCGGAACCCGGCAAGTCATGCAATTGATATAAAACGATTGTGGTGACCGAAGCTGAAACCAGACAGGCAACCGGCCCCGCCAGAAAGAGAAAGCGCGCGGTCCCGGTCACGCTGACGAAGGGTGTCGCCTGTCTCAGCAGCGGCATCACCAGGCACCTGCCGAACAGCGCCTGCATGATTGTCCCGGCAGAGGTGAACAATGCCGTCAGCAAAACGGTACTGTCCAGCCCACCGCTGAGACTGCCTTCCGAATAATGGAACAGCCCGGTGATGAACGCTGCTATCCAGAGATAGGGAACCAATCGCACCCCCCAAGCCACCAGGGCAACAAACGCCAGGCCAGCGGACAGGCTTTCAAGCAAATTGCAACTATCAGGTATATCGAAGGCCGCGCTTAAAAGTGCGAGCAAGAAGTAAACGGATACGACTATGAATATACCCGCCGGCGACAGAGGCAATGTCTGCTCACCCGATCTGATTGGAGGGATCAGCCTGGTTTCGTCGGTACGTTGCATAGTTCTCTGTCTCGATACGGACGTAACTGCCGCCTGGAATAATTGCTGGCAAACCCGGAGCCGGGAAAAGTGACAAATAGCCTAGCCCCATTCAACCCAGGTTAATTTGATGAATAACCCCTTATAAAGCATGCAATTCTGGCATTAGGCTTGGCCTGGCATCTGCATAATAAGGAAGATTGGGTAGGCAAGCGGCTGTCGTAGCCATGACTACATATATGACTTCTATTTGACAGAATCAGGATACTGCGATGCGAAAAATCGGCAGCTGTTTTTCCCTGCACCGGCGCGTGACGCGTGTCACTCACCAAATTCCAAGTTGGGCTTTTTGGCAAACATGCACGAAAGCCTGATCATGCCAGCCGATCCTGAAAATCTGACTGAATGGGCCCGGTTTCTGAGCAACGCAGAGATTCCGGTGCTGCGCAAAACCATGCGCAGTCTGACGGCACTGCGCGCGCAGGCCGCCACGCCTGGGGTACGCGACGTGGCCGTCATCATCAAGCAGGACCCTTTAATGATGACCGAGCTGCTGCGCTATCTGCAGCAACAGAAGCACCAGCGGCAGGAACATGAAGTGATGCAGGTCGAGCAAGCGTTAATGATGCTGGGCGTGGAGAACGCTCTCGATCACATCGCCACCAAACCACTGGTGGAAACCGTATTGCACGCTCACCCCAGCGCGCTGGTGCAATTGCTGCACCGGGTACACCGGGCGCATGTCGCTTCCAATTATGCCCTCGAATGGGCCATTCATCTCCAGGATATCCACTTTGAGGAAATCCGCACAGCTGCCCTGCTGCATGACATCACGGAACTGTTGCTATGGTGCTTCTCACCAGCCAGAATGCTGGCGCTTGATACCAACCTCCAGGATCCGGCCGCCCACCGGCGCACTGCTCAGGAGCAGGTATTCGGCTTTGCGCTCAATGACCTGCAATCCAGGCTTGTGGCGGAGTGGTCATTACCGGCGCTGCTGATCACATTGATGGATGACGCAAGCTCCGCTCAGCCACGGGTACGCAATGTACGACTTGCGGTGGACCTGGCACGTCATGCGGCACATGGCTGGGACAATGAAAAGTTACACGGCGATCTGACCGCAATCAGCGAACTGCTGCGCACCTCGGTGGATGAAGTCAAGATAATGGTGGGAGCGCCTGGCTGACGCGAGGAAGCTGTTTGGAAATTTCCTTTTCAGGCCCATTTCTTCAACGTCATATTCATTGAAACCACGAATGCACACGAATGGACACGAATAACGAAAACCGCCCCGGCTGTGTTTCACCCGTAATCAGACCGGTTGTCACACCCTTGCCCTGCTGCATGACAAAATTCAACCGATGTAAATATCACCACTCAATCATTCGTGTGCATTCGTGTTAATTCGTGGTTGATTCAAACCAATGGCAGAGCAGGCCGACCCGTAGATACTTATGCACCGGTTTTTTCTGCGTGGTGGCTGGCGGCTGTAGGCCGGATGTTTGGCGGTGCACAAGTGCACCCTACCAGGCTGCGTTTCACCCGCAATCAGACCGGTTGTCATGCCCTTGCCCTGCTGCATGACAAAATCCAACCGATGTGAATATCACCACTCAATCAATTCGTGTGCATTCGTGTTAATTCGTGGTTGATTCAAACCAATGGCAGAGCAGGCCGACCCGATCCAACCCCGCCGCGCGTTATTCGAAGACCAGGCATTCGAGTGTATCGTTGAATACCAACTCCTCGGGAAGATTGTGCATTGCCCAGTCGATCTCATCGGCAATGAACCTCTCATCACACTCGGCCAGGCAGCTGACGAAGCGGTGCTCGAGCATCGCGATCCATTCGCTACGCGCCATTTGCACAGCATATTCATAGCAATTTTCCTCGACCACTGTCTTGCCGCTTTCTTCAATGATCTGGTGGTAATCGAGATAGGTCGGACGATACAAACCCATGAAGGCTTCGCTTGCTGGCCACTCGATCTCTTTCGGCATGGCAAAAGTCAGATAAGTATCGGCCTGCACCAGATCAAACATTTCTGATCCGAACTTATTGTAAATCAGATGGAAGGATTGCTTGAACAGGGCCACATCGGCCGTCACTGGCGCCACCTCCTCCAGTGCGTTTTTTTGGGCGAGCACATTCGGCCTGGCAGCCAGCTCGGGCACCACTCCCAGATCGGGATCGATCAAGCGCAATCCATCCGGCTCCAGTCCCTGTTCCAGCGCTGCTTGCCAGATACGGCCATTGCCCGCGCCGATATCGGCAACCTGCCGGCCATCCATTCGGGCACGCAAATCGTCACCGGCTAGCACCGCTCCCCAGAAAGCATAGTAGTCCTCCGAGGCAAGCCAGCCCCGCTTGGCCCAGGGCAGTTGTTGCTCACCATGATCAATTTGTGATGCTTCCAAACGCATGATTCTGTCCTTTTCTGTTGCAGAGAGAACCATCTTAACTTTCTTTACAACATAGCGCCACTCGCGCACCGGATGGTTCGCAAGCACATCTGAGACAACGATAGCGAGATCCAACTGGCCGCAGCCATCCAGATGCTTCAAACCAGCGCCGAATGCCTGGAGGGATGTCTATACGCGTATCGCCTGCTTACCCATGCCGGACAAAGCCGTCAACACACGTTTTGCCATGTCCTTCAACGGCACGACTTCATCGACCGCGCCCACTGCAATCGCCTCTCTGGGCATGCCGAACACGACACAGCTGGCCTCATCCTGTGCCAGGTTGTAGGCACCGGCCTGACGCATCGCAAGCATGCCTGCTGCGCCATCCTTGCCCATGCCGGTCAGGATCACGCCGACGGCATTCTTGCCGGCATACTGGGCGGCCGAGCGGAACAGCACATCCACCGACGGACGATGGCGATTGACAGGATCGGCCTGACTCAATTCAGTTACATAATTTGCGCCGCTTTTCTTGAGTAAAAGATGTGAGTGGCCGGGTGCGATATAGGCATGACCAGGCAATACACGCTCCCCGCCCTGTGCTTCTGCAACCTGAATTTTACAAAGCCGGTCCAGGCGCTCGGCAAAGGTGCGGGTAAAGGTTTCCGGCATATGCTGGGCGATCAGGATGCCCGGGCAATCCGGCGGCAGGTCGATCATGAAATCCTTGATCGCTTCGGTCCCGCCTGTGGACGCCCCCACGATGATCAGTTTTTCGGTCGACATGCCATGACGCTTGAATACAGCAGGCAAACTCTCGGAAGCGTCACGACTGCGGTTGCTGGCAACTGTATCCGGACGCCGGATTCTGGCTGCACGCGCCACCCGGATCTTGTTCGCTATTTCATCGGCATAGGCTTCCAGGCCATGGCGAATATCCATTTTCGGCTTGGCGACAAAATCCACCGCGCCCAGCTCCAGTGCGCGCAAGGTGGCTTCCGATCCCTGTTCCGTCAAGGTGGATACCATCACCACCGGCATCGGCCGCAACCGCATCAGCTTTTCCAGAAATTCCAGCCCGTCCATTTTCGGCATCTCGATATCCAGTGTCAGCACATCCGGATTCAATGTGCGGATCATTTCACGCGCAGCCACTGGATCGGGTGCCGCCCCGATCACTTCCATGTCCGGCTGGCTGTTAATGATATCCGTCAATAATTTACGAATGAGCGCGGAATCGTCGACGACCAGCACGCTGATTTTATCCATGAACTTCCTCTTTATTGTTAGGAATGACTTCCATTTCCGAGAGCGTCTGCAACAGCCGGTTGTAACGCTGTTCGCGCTGCACGATCGAATCGTTATGCAAGACATACAGCTTTTTCATCAAGACTTTGCCACTTCTAGGAAAAAAATAGATTTTGCGTGGATTGAGACCCACCAGATCCTCAGCCAGAATGCGGATGTCATGCTCAGCAAGATAGGCACGGACAAATTTGGCGTTTTGCGAACCGATTTTGGAAGAAATCATGGCACGTTGCACATTGCCACCACCAAACACTTTCGCCACCAGATTGGCTTTGCGCGCCCCGCTTTTGAGAATTTCCCCGATCAGTGCATCCATTGCGTAATCCCCGAAACGGGCAGAAGGCAGCTGCATGCCGTTATCGTCCTTGCCGGCCGGCAACATAAAATGATTCATGCCCCCGATGCCGCTTTGACTATCGTATACGCAAGCCGAGATGCAAGACCCCAACACAGTTGTCAGCACCATGTCGCGCGTCGTCACGTAATATTCACCCGGCAACAACTTGACTGCATCGAGATTGAAGTTCTGATCGAAATAGAAATTCGTGGCATGCTGAGGGTTAATCATTTTGTAACTATTCAGCGTATTCTTTCTCTCAGTCATTCTGCAACATAAAATCAGGCAGTTTCCCAGCGAAGAGCAGGGAAAGCGCCTCGGAAGCAGAA